>DAOMQQ010000075.1:0-11765 GCA_035445405.1 Hyphomicrobium sp. | reverse complement strand
GTCGACATGCAGAAGAAGTGGGAGCTCTACCGCTACCTCAAGGAGAACTACACGCACGACGATCTCGTCGAGCGGATCAGCCGTGGCCTGGAGATGATGATCCAGCAGGGCGTGACCTACTGCCGGACGATGGTGGACGCCGACAGCACCGTCGGGCTGTTGCCGATCAAGGCGGCGATGGAGGTCAAGAAGCGCTACGCGGACCGCATCCACTTCGAGGTCGGCGTGCAGCCGCTCCAGGGTGTGCTCGATCCCGCGTCGTTCGCGCAGTACGCCGAGGCATGCGAGCTGGCGGACTACTGCGGCGGCTTGCCCTCGCGTGACCGGCCGACGCCGGAGAAGCATCTCGACGTCGTCCTCTCGCTGGCCAAGAAGCTCGGCAAGCCCGTGGACGTGCATATCGACCAGGAGAACAATCCGCTCGAGGACGAGACGGAGCTTTTGGCCGAGAAGACCATCGAGCATGGGATGCAGGGCCGCGTGTTCGGCGTGCATGCGATCTCGCTCTCCGCCAAGGAGGATCGCGAGCAGGACCGCATCATCGAGAAGGTGCGCGAGGCGGACCTCGGCATCATCATCTGCCCGTCGGCGGCGCTCAGCATGAAGCAGCTTCCGATGTCGGGGCCGCTGCACAACTCCATCGCGCCGTACGTCAAGCTGCGGGACGCGGGCGTGCGCTGCTATCTCGGCGTCGACAACGTGCACGACCTCTTCATGCCGATGGTGGACGGCGACATCTGGACCGAGTGCCGGATGCTGATGGAGGCGACGCGTTTCTACGACATCGACGCCGTGGCCGAGTGGGCCTGCGCGAAGCCGATCACGACCAAGGCGGGCGCCTCATCCGAGCAGCCGGCGTTCGCGGGTGCAGCCGAGGAAGCCGCGCCTGCCAGGAAGCGCGCAGCGGGCGTTTGATGGCGCGGGCCGGCACCGTACGACGGGGAGGGCCCGAGGGGCGGTCGTCATGACGTATGCGACAATTCTCGACGACCGTGGGTTCGTGTCGGTCACGGGGCCGGACGCCGGAAAGCTGCTCGGCGGGCTGATCACGAACGAGATGTCGGTGCTCGACGCGGCGCCTGCGCTTTATGCGGGCTTGCTGGCGCCGCAGGGCAAAATCCTGTTCGATTTCTTGGTGGTGAAGACGGCCGATGGATTCCTGCTCGATACGCTGCGTGAGCGGGCGGGCGAGCTGGCCAAGCGGCTGACCATGTACAAGCTGCGCGCCACCGTCGACATCCGCGATGTGTCGGCGGATCACATTGCGGGCGCCGTGTGGGGCGGCGCGCCCGCGCTCCCGGATGCTGCGTCTCGCATGCACGTTTATGCCGATCCGCGGCTTTCTGTGCTCGGCCATCGCGTGATCGCGCCGGCGGGCACGACGGGGGCGGATCTCGCGGCGGCGCTGGGCGGGACGGAAACAGCGGTCGAGGCATATCACGCGCACCGCATCGAGCTCGGCGTGCCCGAAGGCGGGCGCGACTTCGCGTTCGGCGATGCGTTCCCGCACGAAGCTTTGCTCGACCAGCTCAATGGCGTGTCGTTCACAAAGGGTTGCTTCGTGGGGCAGGAGGTCGTCTCGCGAATGCAGCACCGCACAACGGTTAGAAAGCGCGTGGTGACGGTTGTCGCCGACGCGGCGCTGCCGACGGAGCCCGCGCCGATTTCGGTCGGAACGGCGGAGATCGGGCGGCTCGGTTCGGTTGCGGGCTCGCGCGGGCTCGCGCTCGTCAGGATCGACCGCGTGGCGGAAGCCAACCGCGACGGCGTTTCGTTGACCGTGGGCGACACGACGGTGCGTGCGGAGGCGCCGCCGTTTGCGACGTTCCGCATCGAGGTCGCCGCATGACGACGCGCAAGACGCCAGTGTCGCTCGAACGGTGCCCGTGGGTCGGGATCGGCGATGCGCTCTATGCGCGCTACCACGACGAAGAATGGGGCGTGCCGCATGCGGACGAGGTGCGTCTGTTCGAGAAGCTCGTGCTCGAAGGATTCCAGGCCGGACTTTCGTGGATCACGATCCTCAGGAAGCGGGATCATTTCCGGCAGGCGTTCCACGGGTTCGATGCGGCGCGCATCGCCCGCTATACGGAGCGTGACGTTGCCCGGTTGATGGCGGATCCCGGTATCGTGCGCAATCGGTTGAAGATCGAGGCGACGATCGACAACGCGAAAGCCTATCTCAAGCTGCGAAAACGGCAGACGCTCGCGTCGTTTCTTTGGAATGCCGTGGACGGAAAGATCGCCGCCAATCGGTATGCTGCGTTCGGTGACGTTCCGCCCCAGACCGACGCGTCGCGCCGGCTTTCGAAAGCGTTGAAAGCCGAGGGTTTCCGCTTCGTCGGCCCGACGACCGTCTATGCCTTCATGCAATCGACGGGCATGGTGAACGATCATCTCTTGGGCTGTCCGCGCCATGCGGTGTGTGCCAATCTGCAGGCCGCATTCGTTCCGCCGCAGGCCTAGTCATGAGCACGTCGCGAATATCTGCCGGAGATGCCACGCCCGCGCGGGCCTGGCAGCGCATGCTCTCCGGGCGGCGTCTCGACCTTCTCGATCCTTCGCCCGAGGATGTCGATATCGACGACATCGCGCACGGGCTTGCGCGGGTGGCGCGATGGAACGGGCAGACGCAAGGCGCTTATGCGTTTTCCGTCGCGCAGCACGTGCTGCTCGTGGAGGAGATCGCAGGTGCGCTCAACGCATCGTGGCCCGCGGGTTGGCGGCTGGCTGCGCTTCTGCACGATGCGCCGGAGTACGTGATTGGCGATCTGATCAGCCCGTTCAAGACGGCGATCGGGTTCGACTACAAGGCGTTCGAGCTGCGCATTCTGGAAGCGATCCACCTGCGTTTCGGGCTTCCCGCGGAATTGCCGAACGATATTCAAAGCGAGATCAAGAGAGCGGATCGCGTGGCTGCCTATTACGAGGCGACGCGGCTCGCCGGTTTTGCCGAGGACGAGGCGCTCATCTACTTCGGGCGGCCGGAGCTCGCAGAAACTTATTTCCGCCAACCGAGCAATTTGCTTGCGCCGCTCCCGGCGCCGGACGCGCAAAAACTGTTTCTAAAGCGGTTTTCCGAGCTTGGTGGCGAACCCTCGAAGGGGGCTCGGCGTTAGTTTCGGGCGCGTTCGTTTTTATTCCCTCTATCGTAAAAAATATCTTGAGTTGGCGGTTCGGAAAATCGCCACGATCCGACTTTAGCCGGGCTCCGAGGAGCACACGCCATGATCACGGATGGGAATGTCAGGCATCGGGTCCGCGAGAGCGGAGTCGAAGCGATGGAAACACACCACGCTGTTCGTAGCGAACCGGCGGGAGTGGAGATCGGTCTCAACGCGGCGATCGTCGCTGTGGTCGACGACGAGCCGGTGGCTCTCGTCATCCGCAACGACGGCGAAGCGGTGGACGGTCTGCCGTTCGGCCCGTTCTCGCCTGTGGCGCACAGAACGCTCGAAAGCGGTTTGCGTGCGTGGGTGGAGGAGCAGACGGGGCTTGGGCTCGGCTACGTCGAGCAGCTCTATACGTTCGGGGATCGCGGGCGGCACGCGGAGCCGGACGACCCCTCGTTGCACGTGGTCTCGATCGGCTATCTCGCGCTGACCGAGCGCGGCCATGCGCGCGATCTCGAGCATGGGACGTGGCGGAGCTGGTATCAGTACTTCCCGTGGGAAGACTGGCGGAAAGGCAAGCCGGAGATACTGACGAGCGAGATCGAGCCGCGGTTGAGAGAATGGGCCGTGAAGCCCGCGCTTCGCTCCGCGCCGGTGCGGCCCGTGCCGCGCGAGGATCGGATCCGCATCTGCTTCGGTCTCGATGGCGGTGCCTGGGACGAGGAGAAAGTGCTCGATCGTTTCGAGCTGCTTTACGAAGCGGGCCTCGTGGAGGAAGCGCGGCGCGACGGGCGCGAGGCTGCGTCGCTCTGGAACGGGATTCCGCGTCTCGGCTTGCCGATGCGGTTCGATCATCGGCGCATCCTGGCGACGGCCATCGGGCGCGTCCGGGCGAAGATCAAATACCGTCCCGTCATCTTCGAATTGATGCCGGACGACTTCACGCTGTTCGAACTTCAGAAGACGGTCGAGGCGATCCTCGGGCCGCATCTGCACAAGCAGAACTTCCGCCGTCTCGTGGAGAGCGCCGGGCTCGTCGAGCCGACGGGCGAGGTGAAGACGCAGACCGGCGGGCGGCCGGCGAAGCTGTTCCGCTTTCGCCGCGAAGTGCTGCTCGAGCGTCCTGCGCCCGGCGTGCGCGTTAAACCGGCCAGGAGCTGAGTGCGTATCCCTTAAGTCGTCGTGCGTTCGCTGAGGCCCGACAGATCGGGCGTCCGAAAAAATTCGGCGATGCACTGGAAATGATGCGACGGTTCAACTAAATTTAGTTCAGCCGCTCAATGCTCTGACAGAGCATAACAAGGGAACCGAACGGTACCAAGAGCGTAGAAATGACTGGCTCGAAACGGCCGGTATTTTTCAGATCCCGCATATACTCAAGTGGAGTATATGCCAATATGGGGAGGTCTCAATGGCGCTTCACTCGGCCCATTCGACTCTCACTCCGACGCCAGATGTCGATCGCGCGGCGTGCGCGCCGCGCGCCCGGACGGCTCCGACGGTTCCGCCGCTTGCGTTCACCCCGGCCCTCAAGCGCGAACTTGCGCCGCTCTATGAGCGCGTGAAGCATGTGGTGACGCCCATGGAGTGGGTGCACTACGCGCCGCTCGTGAAGGCGATCAACGAGCTCAAGCGCGAGCGTGGCGCGGTGATCCTCGCCCACAACTACATGACGCCGGAGATCTTCCACGGTGTGGGCGATTTCCGCGGCGACAGCCTGCAGCTCGCCAAGGAGGCGGCGCGTACGGATGCACAGGTGATCGTGCAGGCGGGCGTGCACTTCATGGCCGAGACCTCGAAGCTTCTCTCTCCCGACAAGACGGTGCTGATCCCCGATCCGCTCGCGGGCTGTTCGCTCGCGTCCTCGATCACGGCGGAAGACGTGCGGGCGCTGAGGGCTGCCTATCCGGGCGTGCCGATCGTCACCTACGTCAACACGAGTGCTGCGGTGAAGGCCGAGTGCGATATCACGTGCACCTCGTCCAACGCGGTGAAAATCGTGGAGAGCCTCGGCGCGCCGCGCGTGCTGCTCATTCCCGATCAGTATCTCGCCAAGTACGTGCAGACGCAGACGGACAAGGTCGAGATCATCACCTGGAAGGGGTCGTGCGAGGTGCACGAGCGCTTCACGGGCGAGGAGATGGACGCGATGCGCGAGGCCGATCCCGGTCTCAAGATCATCGCGCATCCCGAGTGCCCGCCAGATGTCATCCAGGCGTCGGACTTCACGGGCTCGACGGCGGCCATGATCGATTGGGTGAAGACCAAGCGCCCGGCCAAGGTCGTGCTCGTCACCGAGTGCTCGATGGCGTCCAACGTGGCGGCCGAGGTGCCGGATGTGGAGTTCGTGCGGCCGTGCAACCTGTGCCCGCACATGAAGCGGATCAGCCTCGAGAAGATCTACGAGGCGCTGCTCTACAACCGCTACGAAGTGACCGTCGATCCGACGGTTGCGGAGAAGGCGCGGCGCGCCGTGGAGCGCATGGTCGAGGCGTCGGCTTAAGATCGTCGGCGCGGGTGCGAAAGTGCCCGCGCCGTCGCTTCCGTCTCGTCGGAACGCTTCGAAGGAGGTCCGTCCCTTGGACTCCGCTCTCTCACATCCTTTGATTCGCGGTTTTGCCGATCCCGGCCGTGCTCTCGGGAGCGGCGATATCGTGATCGTCGGTGCAGGGCTCGCGGGCCTCTTCACCGCGCTTCGTCTCGCACCGTTGCCGGTGACGGTGGTGGCCGCGGCCCCGCTTGGAGAAGGTGCGTCCAGCGTCTGGGCCCAGGGCGGGATCGCGGCGGCGGTCGGAGAGGGCGACACGCCCGAGCAGCACGCGGCCGACACGATTGCGGCCGGAGACGGGCTCGTCGATCCCAATGTCGCGCGTGTGGTTGCGGAGGAAGCGCCGGCGCGCATCGCGGATCTGCTGCAGTACGGCGTTCCGTTCGACCAGGATCTTGCCGGACATCTCGTTCTTTCGCGCGAGGCTGCACATTCGGCGCGTCGCGTCGTGCGCGTTGCGGGCGATCGCGCGGGGGCCGCCATCATGCAGGCGCTGATTGCGGCCGTGCGCGCGACGCCCTCCATTCGCGTGCTCGAAAACTACGAAGCGCTGGATCTCATTCTCGATGCGGGATCGGGCGCCGGTGCGCGGTGTGCCGGCGTCCGTCTCATCCGGCGCGACGCCGCCGGTGCGGGAACGTTCGATTTCATGCCGGCGTCCGCCGTGGTGCTGGCGACGGGCGGCGCGTCCGCGCTCTATGCCGTGACGACGAACCCCGTCTATGCGTGCGGCGAGGCGCTGGCCTTTGCGGCGCGCGCCGGAGCCCTCATCTCGGACGCCGAGTTCGTCCAGTTCCATCCGACGGCCATCGACGCGGGGATCGATCCGGCGCCGCTCGCGTCGGAGGCGTTGCGCGGCGAGGGTGCGACGCTGATCAATCGCAGCGGCGAGCGGTTCCTGCTGCGCCTCCATCCCGACGGCGAGCTCGGGCCCCGCGATATCGTCGCGCGCGGCGTGTTCTCTGAAATTGCGTCCGGCGGAGGTGCGTTCCTCGATTGCCGGACCGCGATCGGCGCGCGTTTCCCGCAGGCGTTCCCGACCGTCTATGCGCATTGCCGTGCCGCAGGCATCGATCCGGTGACGCAGCCGATCCCGGTGGCTCCGGCGGCGCACTATCACATGGGCGGCGTCGCGACCGACCTTTCCGGGCGGACATCGCTCGAAGGCCTGTGGGCGGTCGGCGAGGTGGCGGCGACGGGCCTCCACGGCGCGAACCGGTTGGCGTCGAACTCGCTGCTCGAAGCCGTCGTGCTGGGCGCGCGCGTCGCGGCCGATATTGCCCGTCTCGTCGCGCCGGATCGGGTGCGGCCGGTCGCCAAGACCTATCGCGTCCAGGAGGAGCGGGCTCTCGACGGTGCGTATCGCGACTACCTGCTCGCACGGCTCAGGCAGACGATGAGCCAGCACGTGGGCGTCGTGCGCAACGGCCGAGACCTTGCGCGGGCGGTTGCCGTCCTGAGAGAGATTGGCATAGAGGCAGTCGGCGACCGCTCGCTCGTCAACATGGCGCTTGCGGCCGAGATCATCGCAGGGTCTGCGCTGTTGCGGCTGGAGAGCAGGGGCGCGCATTTTCGCTCGGATTTCGCGGAGCCCATCGAGGCGTTGCGGCAGCGGAGCGCCGTCACGCTCGATACGATCCGGTCCGTCTCCACGGCGGCGCCTGCCGGTGGCGGCGCCCCGGTTGCGGCCGCGTCTTTCGTTGCGGAGCTGTCCCTGTGAGAGATGCGTCTTTCGATGGCGGCCTGCCGCCCATGCTCGTCGTCCGTGCCGTTTCCGATGCGCTCGCCGAGGACCTTGGCACGCGCGGCGACGTGACGACGCTCTCGACGGTTTCAGCCGAAGCGCAGGCGGCGGCCACGTTCGGCGCGCGGCGTGCCGGTGTTGTTGCGGGTCTCGATGTGGCGCGGGCTGCCTTTCACGCCTTCGATGCGGACGTTGCGTTCGAGGCGCTTCGGCGCGACGGAGACGCCGTGGAGGCGGGGGCCGTGGTGGCGCGCGTGTCAGGGTCCGCGCGGTCGTTGCTCACGGCGGAGCGCGTCGCGCTCAACTACCTCTGTCACATGAGCGGTATCGCGACGCTCACGCGCCGGTTCGTGGATGCGGTTGCGGGGACAAAGGGGCGGATCGTCGATACGCGGAAGACGACGCCGGGGCTCCGCGCGTTCGAGAAGTATGCCGTGCGCTGCGGCGGCGGCCACAATCACCGCTCCGGCCTCTACGATGCGATCCTGATCAAGGACAATCACATCGTGGCGGCAGGCGGCGTGGAGGCCGCGATCGCGGCGGCGCGCCGGCACGCAGGCCACATGGTGAAGATCGAGGTCGAGGTGGGATCGCTCGAAGAACTCAAAGCGGCGCTCACCTACCCGCTCGATGCCGTTCTGCTCGACAACATGTCGCCCGAAACACTGAGGGAGGCGGTCCGCATCGTGGACGGCCGCGTCACGACGGAAGCCTCCGGAGGGGTGTCGCTCGACACCGTCCGCGCCATTGCGGAAAGCGGCGTCGATCTGATTTCGGTCGGCGCGCTCACGCACTCGGCGCCGATCCTCGATCTCGGCCTCGATTTCGCTCCGTAAACGAAAAGCCGGCGGTTAAGCATGAAATCCCGCTTGCAGCTTGATTTGGCCGTACTCGCGCGGCATGTCTCGGGTATCGTGTCGGATTGAACGAGCTACGAGGAAAAAGGGGGTCGCGATCATGACTTGGATCGTCGCCTGGGGTTTGGCCGCCATGATTTCGGCTGCGCTCGCCGGCTTTCTCGCCGCCTGGAAGAACCGCGATTATTCTTTCTGGATGGCGTGGTGCTTTATCCTGCCGCCGCTTCTGTTGTGGCTGGCGTTCATGCCGAAGCACGTCGGGCCGCGCCCGCGCCGCCCTTCCGTGGACGAACTCGAGCACATCGAAAACCGCGATCTGATGCACTGAGGTGCGCTCGCCTCAGTCCGTGAGCTTGTTGCGGATGGCGGCCTGGGCCGCAGCGAGGCGGGCAACAGGCACACGGAAGGGCGAACAGGAGACGTAGGCGAAACCCGTTTCGTGGAAGAATGCAATCGACTGCGGATCGCCGCCGTGCTCGCCGCAGATGCCGACCTTGAGGCCGGCTTTCGCGCCTCGCCCCCTCTCGACACCGATCCTCACGAGCTCGCCCACGCCCTCGCGGTCGAGCGAGGCGAAGGGGTCTTCATCGTAAACCTCCTGCTGCGTGTAGGTGGAGAGGATGGGCGCGGCGTCGTCGCGCGAGAGGCCCAGGGCCGTTTGCGTGAGATCGTTGGTGCCGAAGGAGAAGAAGTCCGCGCCGTCGTCGCCTTCCGCGACGTCCGCTGCGCGCAGGCACGCACGCGGCAGCTCGATCATGGTGCCAAGCTGATAGGCGAGCTTGGCGCCCGTCTCCTTTTCCACGGCCTTGGCGGTGTTGCGGATGACGGCGGCGACGATGTCGAACTCGCGCCGATAGGCGACGAGCGGGATCATGATCTCGGGCTCCACCGGCGTGCCGAGGTGCTTCCCGGCCTCGATGGCAGCTTCGAAGATGGCGCGGGCCTGCATCTCCGGGATCTCGGGATAGCGGATGGCGAGGCGTACGCCCCGCAGGCCCAGCATCGGGTTGAACTCGCGCAGCTCTGCGACGCGCGACTTGACCTTGCCGGCATCCGTTCCAAGCGCTTGCGCCAGGGCTTCGATCTCGTCGTCCTGCTGTGGGAGGAATTCGTGCAGGGGCGGATCGAGAAGGCGGATCGTGACGGGAAGCGGGCCCATGATCTCGAACAGCTCGACGAAATCCCCGCGCTGCATGGGCAGGATCTTGTCGAGGGCGCGGCGGCGTCCCGCCTCGTCGGGCGCGCAGATCATCTCGCGCATGGCGAGGATGCGCTCCGTGTCGAAGAACATGTGCTCGGTGCGGCAGAGGCCGATGCCTTGCGCGCCGAAGCTGTGCGCCTGGCGCGCGTCCTTCGGCGTATCGGCGTTGGCGCGGACGGCGAGGCCGCCGGCTTCGTCCGCCCAGGCGATGAGCTTGGCGAAATCGTCGGAGAGTTGCGGCTGGCGCATGGGCACAGAGCCGGAATAGACGCGCCCCGTCGCGCCGTCGATGGTGATGACATCGCCGGCGGCGAGCTTCTTGGGACCGATGGCGAGCGTGCCGGCCTTCTCGTCGATGCGAAGCGCGCCTGCGCCCGAGACGCAGGGCACACCCATGCCGCGCGCGACGACGGCGGCGTGGCTTGTCATGCCGCCGCGGGCGGTGAGGATGCCGGCGGACGCGTGCATGCCGTGAATGTCCTCGGGGCTCGTCTCGGTGCGCACGAGGATGACGGCATGACCCTGCTGCTTCTGCCGCTCGGCCTCGTCGGACGTGAAGACGATCTCGCCGGAGGCGGCGCCGGGCGAAGCGGGAAGGCCGCTCGTCAGGAGCTCCTTTTCAACGGTCGGGTCGATCGTGGGATGCAGGAGCTGCGTGAAGCCGCCGGGATCGACGCGGAGCACCGCCTCCTCGCGCGTGAGGATGCCTTCCTCTGCGAGATCGACTGCAATTCTGACGGCGGCTTCTGTGGTGCGCTTGCCGGAGCGGGTCTGCAACATCCAGACGCGGCTGTTCTGGATGGTGAACTCGATGTCCTGCATGTCGCGGTAACGGCGCTCGAGCTTGTCGAAGATGCGTCTGAGCTCGGCGAAGGAGTCCGGCATTTCCTCTTCGAGCGAAAGGTTGGGATCCTCCGCCTCGATGCGGGCCTTCTTCGTCAACGGCTGCGGTGTGCGAATGCCGGCGACGACGTCCTCGCCTTGCGCGTTGACGAGATATTCGCCGTAGATCTCGTTGGCGCCGGTCGACGGATTGCGCGTGAACGCGACGCCCGTGGCGGACGTGTCGCCCATGTTGCCGAACACCATCGCCTGCACGTTGACGGCGGTGCCCCAATCGTCGGGGATGTCATGGAGGCGGCGGTAGGTGACGGCGCGCGCATTGAGCCATGAGCCGAACACTGCTGCGATGGCGCCCCAGAGCTGCTCGCCGGTGTCCTGCGGAAAGGGTTTTCCGGCGCCGTCCTCGATCGCGTCCTTGTAACGGGCGATGAGGGTCTGCCATTCGGCGGCGGTCAACTCGGTGTCGAGCGAATAGCCGTTCAGGTTTTTGAAGTTGTCGAGGATGTCCTCGAACACGGAGTGGTCGACGCCGAGGACGACGTCGCCGTACATCTGAATGAAGCGGCGGTAGCTGTCGTAGGCGAAGCGTTCGTCGCCCGACCGGCGCGCAAGGCCCTGGACCGTGCGGTCGTTGAGGCCGAGGTTCAGGATCGTGTCCATCATGCCGGGCATCGAGGCGCGCGAGCCGGATCGCACGGCGACGAGGAGTGGGTTGTCCTCATCGCCGAAGCGGGCGCCCGCTTCGTTGCCGATGAGATCGAGTGCGGCCTCGACCTGGGCCTTGAGACCGTCCGGCAGACGGCGGCCATTTTGGTAGTAGAGCGTGCAAACCTCGGTCGTGATCGTGAAGCCGGGCGGAACGGGCAGGCCGAGGCCGGCCATCTCGGCGAGGTTGGCGCCCTTGCCGCCGAGAAGGTCCGTCATATCGGCGCCGCCTTCGGCTTTGCCGGCGGCGAACGTGTAAACCCACTTGGGGGTTTGGTCGTGCGATGACCGGGCTTGTGCCAAGAGCCCTCTCCTTCGATTGCAGCCGGGAAGGCCGGACTGTGGCACATGCGAAGGGGGCGCGCCAACACCCCCTTTGACTGATACGACCGGTTCGCGCACTCTCCCGCCTCCCATCCTTAATGCGACAAGGTTTCCGACATGACGGATCTCGTGCCCCAGGTTCTCGACCGGCTGGAACGCAATTTCGATGCCGGGCTCGAGCGGCTGTTCGAACTCATCCGGATCGAGAGCATTTCGACCGATCCGGCGTATGGTGCGCAATGCCGCCAAGCCGCCGAGTGGTGCGCCGAGACACTGACGGCATCGGGCATTCCCGCTTCGGTCCGCAAGACGAGCGGGCATCCGATCGTCGTGGGACACGACCGCAAGAAAGTGGCCAAGGGAACGCCGCACGTCCTGTTCTACGGACACTACGATGTGCAACCTCCCGATCCGCTGGAGCTTTGGACGA
>DAOMQQ010000074.1:0-11773 GCA_035445405.1 Hyphomicrobium sp. | reverse complement strand
CGGCACTCCAAGAGTTGCTGATGGAATAAAGCCTGGAGCGCCCCCTCCTCTGCCCGCCCACCGTCTCCGGTGAGAGGCCGACAGGCCGGCCCGAAACGTGGGCCTGCCGCGGGTGCGCAATAGAGAACGCGGGCCGAAAGGCCCGCGTCATCGGGGCTTCTTAGTCGAGCCCGCGACTCTCGTCAAGTTTTGGCGACTCAAGCTGCGAGAAGCTTCGCTCAACAGGCGGTGTGCTTTGTGGATAGCCGGCGCAGTCCATGCAAAGCATGGCTTCGCCATGACCGCCGGGCGCCGTTGGCGCCTGAGGCCCTACGGGCCTGGGATTTTCGATCCTAAGAGTGCTTCCGGAAAAATAGGAACCGGGTCATGGCGAAGCCGTGCCCTCACGAAGTCCGATAAAGCAAAAGCTTAGAGCCGTTCCGCGATTCCACCAAAATCGGAAAGGCTCTAGGCCAAATCGCGGAACGCTGTCGCTTAACCACTTCGACCGCAGCCGACGAGGCTGCGGTCGCGGGGCGCGACTGCGCCCCCGCGGCAAGTGCCGCGGCCATCCACATAGTACCACGCGCCTTGAGCGAAGCTTCTCTCAGCTTGAGTCGGTAGAATCGAGAAAAACCTACTTCTGCTCGACGGGCGCGATCGTAGCCGCTGCGGCAGCGCCGCGGTCGTTGGACGCAAGCGCCGGCCCGGACTGGACGTAAGAGGTAATCAGCGCGCGGACTTTTTCGCGCTGCTCGTCCGAGCAGGTCTGCTGTGGCGCCTTGGTCTCGTCGACCACCACTTCCTTGTCGCCGTCCTTCTCGACGAGACGGATCTTGCCGGTCAGCAGCATCACGGTCGTGAGGTGAAGCTGGTTGATATAGAGCGTCTGCTGATCGCTCCACTTGTTCCTCTCGAGCTCGCGGCGCATCAGCGAGCGATGGTTGAGCACCTGCTCCTCGGCGAGGTTGCAGACCTGCGCGTGGGCCGAGATACGGCCCACACGGATCACTTCGCGCGCAATGTCGACCGGAACCATCGCTTGGTCCGGCTTGGACTTGTCCACGATGATGACCGTGCCGTCCTGCTTGCTGTACTGCTGCGGGGTCAGCGACCACGCATATTCCATGAACACCTGCACGGAGCGGTCGCTGAGCTCGCCATCGCTCGCGCCCGCCGCCATCGGAAACAGTGTCGCTGCGCCGGCCACCAATGCCGCGCCGACCCATGTCCGCTTCGTCGCCATGATCATCGTCCGCATCCTCTGCCCCTGCTCAGCTCCAAATTTTATTATCGGTCACGAGCCACTGCACCGTCGCCATCGGGGCCCTGGCTTATGCCGGGTTTTGCGGGCATCGCTCTGCTTAAATCCTGGCAAGATCATGGCGGCCTATGTGGACGGCTTGCGTCCTCGCCCTTTGCCAAGAGCCAGAGTGGCAACTATACCACGAAGGCTTCGAACTTCCTGCTCCGTCAGCTCCATCCGGGTGAACATTGTCCTCAAGTTTTGGACCACAGAAGGGCGTTTTTCCATCGGTTTGAAGAAACCGAGCCGATCGAGCTCGGATTCGAGATGCGCGAAAAAGCCCAGGAGCTGCTCCTTGCTTGCCGGCCGTTCCGTTCCGAGATTGAGCCCCGTCGACACGGGCGTTTCGTAGGTCGTGACCCGCCCCAATGTTCCTTTACCGCTTTCGCGCACCCACTGATAGCCCATGAGCAGCACCGCCTGGGCGAGATTGAGCGACGCGAAGCGTGGGTTAACGGGAATCATGACGAGGGCGTCCGCATTGGCGACCTCGCTCGTTTCGAGCCCGTTTCTCTCCCGGCCGAACAGGATCGCGCAACGCTCGCCGCGTGCGATTCGCTCCCGCAATGCAGCAATCGCCTGCTCCGGCGTCAGCACCGGCTTTTTGAGCGGACGCTGACGCGCCGTCGTCGCCACCACGAAACTCACGTCACCAATCGCAGCTTCCAATGACGGATATGCGACAGCGTCGTCGATCACGTAGTTGGCGCCGGACGCCGCGATGCGCGCTTTTTCGTTGGGCCATCCGTCCCGCGGCGCAATCAGGCGCAGGTCGTCGAGGCCGAAGTTCGCCATCGCGCGCGCCACCATGCCGATGTTGTCGGCGAGTTGGGGCTCCATGAGAATGACGGCCGGCGTTTCTCCCGGCCCCGCGACGGCCTCGCCCGCGATGTGCGCACGGCGGATGCCGTGACGGAGCTTGCGCAGCACGCGCCGCGCCCAGAACCAGTAGTTCTCGCCCGACCACGTCTTTTCGAGAGCCGCGAGAGCCGGCGTCGCGAGCGTCTCCGTGCCCCGTCCCACGAGCCGCACCGTGCCGTCGCCAACGACGATTTCCTTATGACGTGCGATGAAATCGTCGAGCGAATGGAAGCCCTGCGCCTCCGTCCTCCGCTTGCAGCCGGGACACGTGGCATCGTCGGCTTCGCAGCGAAGCTCCGCGCAATAGGTCAGGATATGATCGAGCGCGGTACGGTCGATATCGGAGGCATCGACCACGGCGAGCCCATCGTCGATGGTCTTCTCGTGACAGGCGTGAACGAGCTCCGCGACCGCGAACCCATGCGAAGCGACCTTGGGCACCCGCTGTCCGGCTTCGACGGCGATTTCGACGTCTCGTGAAAATGTTTCGACGCGTGTCATGCGAGGGGCTTAACACCGAAGGGCAACGGATGTCCCGCATCACGCATTAATCCCGACTGAACGGGTAGACGTTAAACCCGCACGCCATCGCTACAACCGTCGCACGATCGGAAAAGGAGAGGCCCATGACAACGCAATTTGCCACCCCCTCGGATGTCGTGGGCTTCTGGCGCGAGGCAGGCCCCGCGCGTTGGTTTACCAAGGACGCAGCCTTCGACGAGGATTTCAAAGCCCGCGGCCTCGCCCTGCACGAGACGGCTGCCCAAGGCGATCTCGATCCATGGAGCGCCCATCCCGAAGGCGCGCTGGCGCTCATGATTCTACTCGACCAGCTTCCCCGCAACGCGTTCCGGAACACGCCCCGCATGTTCGCAACCGACGCGAAGGCGCTCGAGCTGGCCAAGGCCGCCGTGGCGGCGGGTCACGACGCGGCCGTCGCGGACGATCTGCGGGCGTTCTTCTATCTTCCCTTCGAGCACGCAGAAGACCTGGACGAGCAGGAGCGCGCCGTCGCCTTGATGACGCCGTTGGGCGGCGAAAGCCTCGCCTATGCCGAAATCCACCGCGACGTCATTCGCCGCTTCGGCCGCTTTCCGCATCGCAATGCCATTCTAGGACGAAAGACCACCCCGGACGAACAGCGCTTCCTCGACGAGGGCGGTTTTGCGGGTTAGACCATGATCGCTTCAGGCCCTATCAGCCTGAAGCGTGAATCATCGGTCTCACCAAAGAGATTCACCAAAGAGATAGAGCGTGATCCCGATTCAATCGAAAATGTTCACGCTCTAGGTCACGATCGCTTCGTCCTTTATGGGTCTGAGGTGACGCGTGCGCCATGGCCTCGTCAAAGGCCCGGCAAGGCGCACGCGTCGCACCCGCCTTGTTGCATCAAACACCTGCGGGTAAGGTCGCAGCGACGAATCCTCCCACCGCAAGGGCACGCTTTTCATGAAGAAAATTAAGGTGACCGGCACGGTCGTCGAACTCGACGGCGACGAGATGACCCGTATCATCTGGCAGCTCATCAAGGACAAGCTGATCCACCCTTATCTCGACGTGGACCTTGAGTATTACGATCTCGGGATCGAGAGCCGCGACAAGACGAACGATCAGATCACCATCGACGCCGCCAATGCCATCAAGAAGCATGGCGTCGGCGTCAAATGCGCCACCATCACGCCCGACGAAGCGCGCGTCGAGGAATTCAAGCTCAAGGAGATGTGGAAGAGCCCCAACGGCACCATCCGCAACATCCTGGGCGGCGTCATCTTCCGCGAGCCGATCATCGCCCGCAACGTGCCGCGTCTCGTGCCCGGCTGGACGCAGCCGGTCATTATCGGCCGCCACGCCTTCGGCGACCAGTATCGCGCCACCGACTTCAAGTTCCCCGGCAAGGGAAAGCTCACCATCCGCTTCGAAGGCGAGGACGGCGAGGTGATCGAGCGGGAGGTGTTCAAGGCCCCGTCGAGCGGCATCGCGCTCGCCATGTACAATCTCGACGACAGCATCCGCGATTTCGCCCGCGCCTCCTTCAACTACGGGCTGGGCCGCGGGTATCCGGTCTACCTCTCGACCAAGAACACCATCCTCAAAGTGTACGACGGCCGCTTCAAGGATATCTTCCACGAGGTCTTCGAGGCCGAGTTCGCCGACGCGTTCAAAGCCAAGAAGATCGTCTACGAGCACCGCCTGATCGACGACATGGTCGCGTCCGCCTTGAAGTGGTCCGGCGGCTATGTGTGGGCCTGCAAGAACTACGACGGCGACGTGCAGTCCGACACGGTGGCCCAGGGCTTCGGCTCGCTCGGCCTGATGACGAGCGTCCTCATGACGCCCGACGGCCAGACGGTGGAGGCGGAAGCCGCCCACGGCACCGTCACGCGCCATTATCGCGAGCATCAGAAAGGCAAGGATACCTCCACCAACTCAATCGCCTCGATCTTCGCGTGGACGCAGGGGCTTGCGCATCGCGCCAAGCTCGACGGCAACAAGGAGCTGGCCGACTTTTCGGCGACGCTCGAAAAGGTCTGCGTCGACACGGTGGAATCCGGCCACATGACCAAGGACCTCGCGCTCCTCGTCGGTCCCGATCAGCGGTGGCTCTCCACGACGGGCTTCCTCGACAAGATCGACGAGAACCTGAAAAAGGCGATGGCGAAATCGTCCGCTTGAGGGGAGCGCTTCGATGCCGAAGCGTATCGTCACGGCTCTGGGTGCTGCGCTCGCCGGACTTTTTCCGGCGGCGCGCGCCGTTGCATCTCCCGGCGACCCGCCTGCGTATCATACCGCCTTCGACAAGGCCTTCACACCGGGCTTCACCGTTACGACCCGCACCAAGCTCAACGGCGAGACCGTCGTCGAGACGGTGCCCTTCAAGGTCGTCGAAGCGGGCACGCTGAAGCTTCCGAGCGGGCGCGTCTCGGCCGCCGACCCCTTCATTACGCTCAGCGACGCCAAGCCCTTCGCGCAACCCGTCCCGAGCGGCACGTTTCCCGTCCGCCTCGCCGTTGGAGATTTCCCGAGCGGCGGCACGCGCGTGACCTTCGCGCGCATCGACTTCTCGGGCGCACCCGTCGTGCGGTGGTCGATGGCCGTGGTCGAAGGCCAGGATATCGCCACGCTGAAGGACAACGAGATCTTCGGCTACGGCGTCGATGCGGGAACCGGCGCGTTCTTCGATCCTCTGGCGAGTGAAGCTGCCGCCCGCCTGCTCGACGCCAATCCGGACGCCTGGGAAGACTGGCAGACCGAGGGCGAGGCGAACGGCCCGAAGATAATCGGGCCCTATTCGTTTTTGCTCGATCTCGATCTCGGCGACGCGAACGCTGTCATGTTCCACAGCGGATGGGGCGACGGCTTCTACGCATCGTGGTTCGGCTTCGACGCGGACGGCAACGTGGCGGCGCTGGTGACGGACTTCGCCACCGTCGATTGGGGCACCGCCGACTGGTGAGCGGCCAGCGGCTCATCGGATAAATCCGGGGCTCTTTTTTTGACGTTTTTGGAAGCGACCCTCGGCGTCCTCGAAACGTCGACGGAAGTCCGAATGAGGTCCACGCGCCGGAAGCTCGCGGTGATCGGCTTGCTGGTTGCAGCAGGCCTTTTTCTCGCTAATACGAACTGGCTCGCCACGCGGTCGGAAGGCGGGCCGACGCTGCTCGCTCACCGTGGCCTCCATCAGACCTTTCCGTCCGACGGTCTCGAGAACGACATCTGCACCGCGAGCCGCATTCGCGCGCCCACGCATCGCTACCTCGAAAACACCCTCGCCTCCATGCGCGCGGCGTTCGACGCCGGCGCGACGATCGTCGAGTTCGACGTCCACCCGACGACGGACGGCCACTTCGCCGTCTTTCACGATTGGACCGTCGATTGCCGCACGAACGGAACGGGTGTCACGCGCGAGAAATCCTTGGCCGAGCTGCAATCGCTCGATGTCGGCTACGGATACACTGCGGACGGCGGCCAAACCTTTCCCTTTCGCGGAGACGGCGTCGGCCTCATGCCGACACTCGACGACGTGCTGCAAACCTTTCCCGACAAACGCTTCCTGATCAATGTCAAGAGCCGCGACCCCGACGAAGGCCGGAAACTCGCCCATCGCCTCGGCAAGCTCACGGAGCAAGAGCGTGCCCGCCTCACCGTTTACGGGCACGACATCCCGCTGTCCGCTCTTCGCGAAGAGCGGCCCGACGTCCGCCTGGTCAGCCGCGGCACCCTGATGCGGTGCCTGCTCCGCTACCTCGGCGCGGGATGGAGCGGCTACGTTCCCGCCGCCTGCCGCAACACCATGGTCCTCGTGCCGGAGAACTACGCCTGGCTGCTCTGGGGCTGGCCGAACCGCTTCGTCAACCGCATGCAGAGCGTGGGGACGGACGTCTATGTCGTTGGCCCCTACGACGGCCGGGACTTCAGCACCGGCATCGACACGCCGGAGGACCTGGCGCGTCTCCCCGCCAGCTACAGCGGCGGAATCTGGACCAACCGCATCGACGTGATCGCACCTCTCCTCCGCCGCTGACTGTCATCCCGCACACGCACGTTTGAACGAGGCGTGATCCGCGGTTTTGACCGGGATCAAGTCCGCACCGCTCCGCATCGGCATCTTGGCCGCAAGACGCTGCCGCGAAGGCAGGACACGTTGCGAGGAGGAGCCCGCATGAACGAGTTCGTGAGAAAGATCGAAGCCGCCGATACCCCCTGGAGCCCGGCGGAGTTCGAAGCCCAACTCCGCGCCGTCGGCCCCGAGCGCTATCACGATCTTCACCCCTTCCATAAGCTCCTGCACGGCGGCAAGCTCTCGAAGGGCCAAGTCGCAGCCTGGGCGCTCAACCGCTACTGCTACCAGGAGGCGATCCCGAGGAAGGACGCGGCCTTCATGAGCCGCACGCACGACCGCGCGCTCAGGCGCGAATGGATCCACCGCATCCACGACCACGACGGCACGCTGCCGGAGGAAGAAGGCGGCATCGAGCGCTGGCTCGTGCTGACCGACTGCCTCGGCCTCGACCGCGATTACGTCACCAGCATGAAGGGCGCGCTGCCCGCCACGCGCTTCGCCGTCGAAGCCTACGTCCGTTTCGTCGTCGAGCAGCCGCTCGTGGTGGCCGCCGCCTCGTCGCTCACGGAGCTCTTCGCGCCCTCCATCCACCGCGAGCGCATCGCCGGCATGCTGGCCAGCTACGACTTCGTCAACGACGACGTGATGGCTTATTTCAAGCGCCGCCTCTCGCAGGCGCCCCGCGACGCGACGTTCGCGCTCGAGTTCGTGAAAACTTACGCAACCACGCGTGAGCTTCAGGAAGCCTGCGTCGACGCCGTGCGCTTCAAGTGCAACGTGCTGTGGGCGCAGCTCGACGCACTTCATCACGCCTACGTGGTGGGCCTCATCCCGCCGGGCGCCTACCGCCCCGAAGGCATGTAAGGCGCAGCAAAAAACGCGATCGCCCTGTTCCGGTCGGGACAGAGGAAGGAAGCAGGCACTGGCAAGGTCCCCGTACCGGAGCGCTCCGAACGGGGACCGCTCCCCGCATCACGGGAGACGTCCAATGCTGTTCAAAGCGATTGCCATCCTCCTCTCGACGCTTTTCCTCGCCGCCGTCCAGCTGTCAACGGCCAACGCCGGCTGCGGCAGCCACGGCGCTAAGACAAGCGTCCTGAAAAAGTCCGCAGCAAAGCAGTCTCGCACCCGAAAGGCGATGCAGATGCGCGCCGCCGCCCAGAAGCGCAAAGCGCGTCAGGCTCAGGAGACCCGCGCACGCAAGGCGGTGTCAGAGAAGCCCGCAACCGAGATTGCCGAAACGGCCGAAAGCGAGAGCACGGCGCAGACGGTCGCAGCCACGGTCGAGACCTGCACCCGCTTCATCGCCTCGACCGGCACGACCGTTTCGGTCCCCTGCTCGACGGAGTGAGCGGACCGCCCTGCGGAACGACCGGCCCGAAGCCGTAGGATCAGGCTTTGGGCCGCGCCCATGGCCAGCCCATGATCCGGTAGACGCCGCGCAGGCCGAGATAGATCCCGAGCGCGGCCAGCAGCGCGGACCCAAACGCGAACTTCCACTGGAACGGCCGGTCCGCGACGAGGCGGTCGAAATAGACCTCCCGCGAAAGGCCGACAACGCTGTCGGCGTGGAAATCGAGCACGCCGCCTTCCGCCGGGATCAGGCGGCCGAAGGCCATCACCGGCCCTCCTGCGACAATCCCCTCATAGGTGTAGCTGGGGCCCCACTCCGAGCGTTCGAAGTGCTCCGTATCCGTCCATTGAAGGAGCACACGATCGAAGGCATAGCTGGTGTTGACGATGTTGTAGAGCCGCGATCCCGCCGCTTCCACGGTGAGCGGCGGAGTGACAGTCCCCACACCTCCCCAGTTGTACTTGTTCCCCACGCTATAGCGTTCACGCCTGTAGGCGACGAACTCCCGGTACACCGTGGGCACCGACGCCGCGATCCGCCCTTCGAGGATCGCCGTTTCGCCCGGCGCGGCCCGCGCGACATCGGGAAGGGTGCGCACAAGCTCTTGGCGCTCCGAGTTCGCCCAGATCGTGTGAAGCGTCACAGCCAGCGCGAAGAAGCAGAGCAGGCCCCCGATGCCGACAATCGCGACCGCCGCAACGAAGAAGACGTTGGGCTGCGGGAGCTCCTTGGGCCGAGGGGGAGACGGGCGAGGTTTCCCGAACTGCTGCTCGCGCTTCGTCTTGCGGGATCGGCGTTGGTTCACAGGAGCAACCTGAAAAAGCAGTGAGCGGAGCAAAGTCCGACTTTGCCTCAACCGCATCGGACTGTGAACCCGCCCCTTGAAATGTTCTTATTTTGTTCTATTCTTCCTTCACGCCTCCCGCTGTCCCGGAGAACCAGGAAGTTGACCAGCAAGATGTCCCAGGAAACGGCCCGCAAAGCCGCCGTTCAGGCACTCCGCGCGCACCTTGCCCGCTTGGAAGGCGTGCCGAAAGAAGCCCATCCCGCCCTCACCTTCGGCGTGCCCGCACTCGACCATCATCTCCCGCATGGCGGGCTCGCGTTCGGCACGCTGCACGAGATCGCGCCCGAAACCGAAGCCGACCTGCCCTCGGCCTTCGGATTTCTGCTCGCCCTCCTCGGCCGCATGCCGGAACAGACGCCGCTGCTTTTGCTGCTGGCCGCGAAAAAGCTCATGCGCTGCGGCCGCCCGCATGGCGCGGGCCTCAACGCATTCGGCCTCGCCCCGGCACGCCTGACACTGGTCGAGGCCACCGACGAAGCCGAGGCGCTCTGGGCCACGGAGGAAGCTCTCCGCGCAGAAGGTCCTGCAGCCGTCGCAAGCGTGCTCGGCGGCAGGATCGACCTCAAGACGAGCCAGAGATTGCATCACGCGGCACGCGAAGCCGGCCTGCCGCTGCTGCTCCTGCGGCCGGACGGCGTTCCCCCTGTCCCGACGGCCGCCACGCGCTGGCGTATCGGCCGGACCCCGGCCGCCCGCGACCGCTTCGGCCAGATCGAGGCTTGGCGCTGGCGTGTCGCTCTCGAACGCTGCCGCAACGGCCGGCCAGGAGATTGGGTGTTGGAGTTCGATCATGCCACGCATTGTTTCGCTCTGGCTGCCGCAGTGGCCGGTGCATCGCCGGCTCGCTGCGGAGCAGCGGGAACGACATGCGGCGGAGCGGAAGCGCCCGCCGTGCGCGCCGGTTGATCCCGCGTACCCCTTCGTCGTCGTCGAGGCTTCGGAGACGGCGCCGCGCATCGTCGCCGTCAACCCGGCTGCGGCGGAGGCCGGTCTCGCCTCCGGCATGCACCTTGCGGACGCCCGCGCGCGCCTGGGCAGTCTTCAGGTCGACCAGGCCGAGCCCGCCGCCGACGCCGCCGCACTCGAACGTCTCGCACACTGGGCCACCCGCTACACGCCCTCCGTCGCACTCTTCGAAGGCGCGAGCGGCACCGACGGCCTCTTCCTCGACATCACGGGCGCCGCCCATCTGCTGGGCGGTGAAGAAAACCTGCTCGCGGATCTCGCCGCGCGCCTTGCCGCCGCCGGCCTCCCGACGCGCCTCGCCGTGGCCGAGACGCCCGGCGCCGCCTGGGCGCTCGCGCATTTTGCGCGCAAGACCAACCCGATCCTGCCGGCGGGAGCAGAGTGCGCGGCACTCGCTCCCTTGCCCATCGAAGCCTTGCGTCTCGATCCCGCAACCGCCGTCACGCTGCGCCGCCTCGGCCTGAAACGCGTGGGCGCGCTCATCGGGCAACATCGCGCACCCTTCGCCGTGCGCTTCGAAAAGGAGCTTCTCCTGCGGCTCGATCAGGCGCTCGGCCACAGGCCCGAGCCGTTGGCGCTCGCGAGCCCTCCGCCCACGTACACCGCAAGCCGCACGCTGCTCGAACCCATCGACAGCGAGGAGGCCATCGTCGCCGTCGCAACCCGCCTGATGGAGGATCTCGCCCCGCGCCTCGAAGCGGACGGCGCTGGCGCACGCGTCCTGCGGCTCACCCTCTACCGCATGGACGGCATCGCGCACGAGGTCCCGCTCGGCCTCGCGCTCCCGACCCGAAGCCCCGAGCACGTCGCGCGCCTGCTCCGTCTCCGCCTCGAGCGGCACGCGCGAAGCCTCGAAGCAGGCTTCGGCTTCGAGACGCTCCGCCTCTCCGTCACCGTGGCCGAGGCGATGACGCCGCGCCAACGCACCCTCACACGATCGGAAGAGGCGGAGCGCGCGCGCCGGTGCACGCTCCTTCACGACGCCCTGCGTCAGCGCCTCGGTCCGCGCAGCGTCCGCCACCTGGCGCCTGTCGAAAGCCATATCCCCGAGCGAAGCGAGATGTCCTGTCCCAAGCCGCAGCCAACGTCTTCCTGGCCTCCGCTCGAAACCGCACAGCCGCGCCCACCGCTCCTGCTCGCACGGCCTGAACCCGCCGACGTCATCGCTCTCGTTCCAGACGGCCCGCCTCAGCGCATCCGCTGGCGCGGAGCACTCTCGGCGATCGCCGGCGCGCAGGGCCCTGAACGCATCGCCGCCGAGTGGTGGCGGGACGGCGCAGATGCACCGACACGCGACTACTACCTCGTGGAGGACGCGACCGGCCGCAGGCTCTGGCTCTACCGCGAAGGCATCCCCGGCCGCGAGACCACCGCCCCGCGCTGGTTCGTGCACGGTGTCTTCCCATGAGCGCCCAAGCCTCTCCTGAGCACGCGGCCATGATCCGCTACGCCGAGCTCACCGTCACCACCAACTTCTCGTTCCTGCGGGGCGCGTCCCACCCCGCGGAAATGGTGGCTGCTGCCGAAGCGCTCGGCCTCGACGCCCTCGCGATTGCAGACCGCAACAGCTTCGCGGGCGTCGTGCGCGCCTACGACGAATGGAAGAAACAGGAGAAAGCGAAACAGGACGCGCTGAAGCAGAGGGCAGTGAAGCTGATCGTCGCCACGCGCCTCGTCACCGTCGACGGCTTCGAAGCCATCGCCTGCCCCACCGACCGCGACGCCTATGCCCGCCTCTGCCGCCTGCTGACGGACGGCAAGCGCAGGACCGGAAAAGGCGAGCACACGCAATGCCACATCACGTTCGAGGACATTCTTGCGGCAGCCGACGGCCAGATCCTGATCGCGGTGCCGCCTGAAAATCTCACACCCGCCTTCGAAGAGCGCCTCGAACGCCTC
>DAOMQQ010000073.1:0-11866 GCA_035445405.1 Hyphomicrobium sp. | reverse complement strand
AGTTGGTGTAGGTCTTGATGCCTTCGCGCAGATCCTGGTCCTCCAGCACGTTCACATCCTGGAAGGGCACGCCGAGGTGGAGAAGGATCTGTGCAATCTGGGCCGAGAAGCCGCACTGAGGAAACTGTGCGGTGCCCTTCATGAACAGAACCACGTCGTTGTCTTCGATGGTTTTCTTGATGGCCTCGTGGGCGGCGGCTTCGCTCATGATGGGGTCTTCCTCGGTTTGGCCCCGCCGATGACGGCGGGGATGTGCACTGCTGGGGCTAGATGTGGCGTGGGGCGAGCCGTTGTCAATCGCACCGGTCAATCGGGCGGCGTCTGCGTCGTCAGCGCCAGTGCGTGAAGCACGCCGCCCATGCGGCCGCCGAGGGCGTCGTAGACCATCTGGTGCTGCTGGACGCGGCTCTTGCCCTTGAACGCGCTCGTCACGACGCGGGCGGCAAAGTGGTCGCCGTCGCCGGCAAGATCCTGGATTTCGACGGTCGCGTCCGGGAACTTGGTCTTGATGAGGCTTTCGATCTCGCGCGGGTCCATAGGCATGAGGCGGCGGGTGCTCCCTTGAAAAAAGACTTGAGGCCGCCTTTTTGGGGCGGCCTCACGAGATTACCGTGCCTGCGGGGGCAGGGAAAGGGCGCCTCAGGGAGACGGGGTGGCGCAGGGGCCGATGGCCGCTGGCTGCTCGATGCTGCCGGTCTCGATGCCCGGTTTTGCCGTGGCGATCCGGATCGCCGGCGGCTCGATGGTGCTCGTCGAGGCGATCAGCGGCGCGAGACGGGCGAGCGTGGTCCACAGCGGCTCGTCGGTCGCGCGTGCATTGGAGATCAGGCTCTGCGCCTCGCGTGTCGCCGACGAGAAGAGGTCGCGCGACATGCGGGCCGCGATTTCCCGCGTGCGTGCGTCGCGGGCCGCCCGATAAACGGCGAGCGACCGGCGGATTTCCGCGTTACGCGCGCCGGCGAACGCCAGCGTCTGGCGATCGTTGAGGCGGCTGCGCGCGGCTTCGATCATGCGGCGCCGGTCATGCGCGCTGATTGGGGCACTTGCAGGGGCGCCTGGCGTGATGCTTGCCGTCTGCTCGCGCGTGCGCCTGGCGGCGCGCTCCTGTTCGCGGGCTTTCGCTGCGCGCTGCATCGAGCGCTCGATTTCGCCGTTGCGCGCCATCGTGAACAGGACCGATTGAATTTTCGCGTGGATCTCGCTCGTCTCGGCAAGCGCCGGAAGGGCGATCCGCTCGCTGGCCTGGCTCGGCGACGGCTGGTCGAGCGATAGGGGGATCAGGGCCGCGGCGAGGAGGCCCAAGGTTGCCGCTTTACGCATTACACACTCCACTCAAGCGATGTCTTGAGGCGGATTATGGCGCATTTGAGTTAAATCATTGCTGTATTTGATCTTTTTATCCCACTGATATAGCTGATGTTTTTCTTTGCTCGTAAAGGTTCTGTTTAGCCTGTCGGCAGGTTTTGCGCGGCTCGCGGCGGGGTGCGGAGCGAGAAGCCTGCGAGGCTTGGCGGTCCGTACGGAGCGTGCGAAGAGAGCGTCTGGCTCCGGCAAGGACGTGATGGGCATGGCACAGCGAGACAAGTTCTACATCAACGGTGAGTGGGTCGCGCCGGCGGAGGGCAGCCGTTCCTTCCCGGTCGTCAATCCCGCGACGGAAGAGGTGATGTACGAGATCGCGCTTGGCTCGGCGGCGGACGTGGACCGCGCGGTTGCCGCGGCGCGGGCCGCATGGCCGGCGTTTTCCCAGACCAGCCGCGAAGAGCGGCTCGCGCTGCTGGAACGTGTGATGAAAGTTTTCGTCAAGCGCCTGAAGGACATCGGCAAGGCGATCAGCGACGAAATGGGCGCTGCGCAGCCGTTCGCCGAGCGCATTCAGGCCGGTGCAGGTCTCGGGCAGATCCAGACCGTGTACGAAGCGCTCAAGACCTATCCGTTCGAGGAGCGGCTGCGCTCGGCGATGATCACGCGCGAGGCGATCGGCGTTGCCGGGATGGTGACGCCGTGGAACTGGCCCCTCAACCAGATCGGCTGCAAGGTGGCGCCCGCCCTTGCGGCGGGCTGCACGATGATCCTGAAGCCCTCGGAATACACGCCGACGTCGGCGCTCGTCTTTGCGGAGGTGCTGGACGAAGCGGGCGTCCCGCCCGGCGTGTTCAATCTCGTCAACGGGCTCGGGCCGGATGTGGGCGTCGCGCTCTCCTCGCACCGCGATATCGACATCATCTCGTTCACGGGCTCGACGCGGGCCGGGATCGACGTCGCGATCCGTGCAGCGCCGACGGTCAAGCGCGTGAGCCAGGAGCTCGGCGGCAAGTCGCCCAACATCATCCTGGCCGACGCCGACTTCGAGAGGGCGGTCACGGGCGGCGCGCGCCACTGCTTCAACAACGTCGGCCAGTCGTGCAACGCTCCGACACGGATGCTGGTGCCGGCCGGCCGCATGAACGAGGCCGCGCGGATCGCGGCGGTGGTGGCCGACGGCCTCAAGGTGGGCGACCCGAACGAGGAGGGCACGGATCTCGGCCCTGTCGTCAATCGCACGCAGTGGGAAAAGATCCAGAAGCTGATCGAGACCGGCATCGAGGAAGGCGCGACGCTTGCCGCCGGCGGGCCGGGCCGTCCGCAAGGGCTCAACAAAGGCTTCTTCGTACGGCCGACGGTGTTCGCGGACGTTCGGCCCGAGATGACGATCTCACGCGAGGAGATCTTCGGGCCGGTGCTTTCGATCGTTCCCTACGGAAGCGAGGACGAAGCGGTCGAGATCGCCAACGACACGCCGTACGGTCTTGCGGGTTACGTCTGGTCGGGAGACGTCGCGCACGCGCGCAACGTCGCGCGCCGCATCCGCGCGGGCAACGTGAACCTCAATGGCGTGGGCAACGAGCAGCACGCGCCGTTCGGCGGCATGAAGCAATCCGGCAATGGGCGCGAGTGGGGCCGCTTCGGCATCGACGAGTTCGTCGAGGTGAAGGCGATCAGCGGCTGGGGGTTCGAGGATTAGAGTGCTTCCGGAAAAGTGGGAACCGGGTCATGGCGAAGCCGTGCCCTCACGAAGTCCGATAAGAAGCACGATAAAGCAAAAACTTAGAGCCGTTCCGCGGTTCCACCAAAATCGGAACGGCTCTAATCAGGCCAGCACTTGCCCCGCCTGAAATGTCGTCGAGCTCACCCTGAATTCACGAGCGCTTGCCCGTCAAGCCGACCTGGACGGCGTTTACGGCGCCCGCGACGACGCCGATGGCGGTAACGGCCCCGACGACTCCGATGGTGGCCAGCGTACTTGCGATGAAGCCGCCCGCCACGGTGTCGAGCTCGGCGTCCGTCAGGTTTTCGTCGGCGGCCTTCGCGACGACGTCTTGGTCGGCATGGTCGGCGTCCGTCAGATCTGTCATTGGGTGCCCCAGTTCTTGCTACGATTTACGCATGGTGGAGGGGTGGATCATGACAAATCTCCGGAGGGAGGTTTGTCTGGGCGTCCGAGAAAATTTTCAGAACGTCCAGCCCTTCACGGGGTCTAGGCCCGCGCCCGATCGGAGCGCACGTCGGTTGCGGGCCGCCGTCAAGAATGGCCGATGAACGGCTTTTGATGCACGAAGCTCGCAGTCTCGAGACTGTCGAGGATGAAGCTCGCCACCTCCGCGCGGGTGACGGACGTCAATTGCAGCGCGTCCGGGATTTCCGTGTAGACCTGCCACGCGCCGGCCCCTGCCTTGGCAGTGAAGGGGGCGGGTCTGACAATGGTCCACTCCAGATCGCTCTCTGCGATAATTGCCTCTTGCCGATCCTTGTCGGCATAGCGGTTGCGGGTGAAAAGCGGGTAGACGACGGCATTGTAGAACCAGCCGCCGTGGCCCTTGCTCTCGCCGGCTCCAACTCCGGTCACCGCGATCAGGCGTCGGACGCCGGCTGCGGTCATCGCGCCAATGACCGCCTTCGTGCTCTCCGAGAACAAGGTCGTCCGGCCGATCCCGGCGACGCCGAGGCACAGCACGACAGCGTCGTGGCCGACGACGTGCCGCCGC
This sequence comes from Hyphomicrobium sp., assembly GCA_035445405.1. GTDB lineage: Bacteria > Pseudomonadota > Alphaproteobacteria > Rhizobiales > Hyphomicrobiaceae > Hyphomicrobium_C. The sequence goes on along the minus strand of DAOMQQ010000073.1, from coordinate 7,841 downwards.
AGGAACGCTTCATCGGTTGGCGAGCCGACGACGACGCTGACGGCCTCGCCTGCCGTCAGCTTGTCCGGACTGCGGGTTTGCGCGGTGACGTGGTGGCCGCGGGCAACCGCTTGTTCCAGCAAGCAGGATCCCACACCGCCCGAAGCGCCGAGAACAAGCAATCGCATATCGCCTCCGGCACGGTGCCGCTGTTTCAGGGCGCGCAGTCTACCATCATTGGATGACGGCAATTTTCTGCAAACCGGCCGCTCCGAGGCTCCGAGCTATCGGCACGAGGTCGCGTTCTGTCTCCTGCGTGTCGCCACGCGCGCGCAGGCGTTTCGGTAGGGCGACTGGCAGGCGGGCGGATCGCCCTCCATGGCGAACACCGTAAACGTCACGGCGCAGGCGAGGACCGGGTTGAACGCCTCGATGCACGTCACCTCGACGGGCTTGAGGTTGCGCGCCGCCGCCGCTGCCTGAAACTCGTCCACCCAGCGGCTTTCCACGACGTGCATGCGGTTGTCCTCAGCGATCAGTTTCGGAGGATCGTCATAGTGCTTGGCGGTGCCCAGGGCGAAGGCCGCGGAGGGTTCGCGGAGACCCACCAGCCAGAGCGGTCGTGGTCCGCCGCAGGCGGCGACCGCGCGCTTGATTTCCTGCGCCGGCCACGGCTTTTCGAGCGAGGGCAACGCAGCACCCAAGAGGGTCACGGTATACAGGGCGAAGGTTGCGACAGCGAGCTGCGCCCAGGTCACGAGCGTTGCGGCCTGGCGAGCCAAGACCGCAAGGGCGGTGACGCCCAAGGCAAGACCGACCACGAGCGCGTTCGGCCATTGCTCGACGGCGGCAAAGGGAGCGAAGATAAGGAGCGGAAAGACCACGATGGCGGCGGGAACGGGGAGAATGAGCGACCAGCGCAGCGTGCGCGGCGTCAATCCGGAATTTACGATCAGCGCGGCCGCTGCGAGGGCGAAGGCGGGAAACACGAACTGCACCGAGTAGGTTGCAGGCTTTCCGGACGTCATTTCGAGGAACACGATCCAGGCGATGATCCAGCAGAGCAGGAAGCGCTGCACCTTTCCGTTCCGGCCTGCCCAAAGGTGGCGTGCGGCGTCGGCGATCACCGCCAGGCCCGGAAGAAATCCCAGCAGGGGCACGACCACGAACGTTCCCGGATAGGCCTTCAACTCCATATCCTGGGATCCCATCAACGCATCGATCGTCTCGTGGAAGGGGAGGTTGCCGTAGGGGATGCCCCCATCCTGCAGAGCGCGGACGACGAGCCATGGAGAGGCGAGGGCCAAGGCGATCGGAATGCCGGCAAGAGCATGTGTTCTCCGCAGCCACGACACATCGCGGTCGAGGGCGACGATTGCCGTGACGATCACCGCGACGAGCATCGGTACCTGCAGCGCGTTGACAAGCATGCCAACGCCGAGCGCCGACCAGAACAGCAGGCCGTAGCCGCGCGTCGGCTCGTCGGTTTCGGCAGTATAGATGCGCAAGAGGCTCAGCAGGGCGACGGTTCCGCACAACAGGGCGAGGCCGTCGGCGATGGCCAGGGTCGCGACCAGAACGGTCAACGGCGCCACCGCGAACAGGGCGGCTGCGATCCTTGCCTGGGCCGGGCCCACCAAGGGTGCCGTCAGGAGAAAGATGGCGAGCGTTGCGGCGGTCAACGCTAGCAGCGAGGGTATGCGATAGATCGGCATCCACAAGGCATCGGATCCGGAGATCCATGCGGATGCGCCTTGCGCCCAGTGCGTTCCGATGGGGCGCCGAGGTTTGACCTCGCCACCGTAGCGCGGGTCGAGCCAGGTGCCGTCGACGACCATATCGTGCGAGGTGTGAGCGAACGTGACCTCGCTTCGGTCGATCGGCGGCAGCAGAAAAGCTCCGGGAAGATAGGTGAAGAGACACAAGATCAAGAGAGCCGTAGCGGTGAACGCGCGGCTTTGCGTGAGCAAGCGGAGGTCGTATTCGGGAACCGTCAGCCGTCTCAGGGACTGGAGCATGGGCAGAGAGGCGTTTCGATGGGACCTAGGGTTGAACACGGCACGGGCGTAGAGGTCGTCTTTCGCCCGGCGCGTCATTTGTCACCTCAAAGCTCGCCCGCCATGTATTTCGGCAGCCAGCTCTCGTTGATCTCGGCCAGCTCTGCGAGCGGCAGCGGATCTTCGCCTTTCAGGGTGATGCTGTCGCCGCCGGTGCGGCCGACGATGCGGGCCGGCAGCGCGAGGAGGCGCGCGCGCTCGATCACTTCTTCCGCTTTCGCCGGACCGACGGAGAGCACGTAGCGGCCCTGGTCCTCGCCGAACCAGATCGCGTGAAGGGGGAGCTTGCCCTCGTAGGCGAAGAGCTCCACGCCGAGGCGCGTGCCCGTCGCCGGATCGAGGGAGGCGAGCGCCATCTCGGCAATCGCGACCAGGAGCCCGCCGTCCGAGACGTCGTGCACGGCGGAGACCTTCTTTTCGCGGATCAGCGCGCGCACGAGGCGGCCGGCCTTGATCTCGTCGGCGAGGTCCACCGGCGGCGGCGCCCCTTCGAGCTTCTCGCAGACGATCTCCTGATAAAGCGACTGGCCCAGCCAGCCCTGCTCGCGGCCGATGGCGATCAGGAGATCGCCGTCGCGCTTCAGGCGGATGTCGGCCATGAACGCGATGTCCGGGATGAGGCCGACGCCGCCGATGGCGGGGGTCGGCGGAATACCGACGCCGTTGGTCTCGTTGTAGAGCGAGACGTTGCCCGACACGACGGGGTAATCGAGCACGCGGCAGGCTTCCGCCATGCCTTTCACGGAGCCGACGAACTGGCCCATGATCTCGGGCCGCTCGGGGTTGCCGAAGTTCATGTTGTCGGTAATGGCGATCGGATCGGCGCCGACGGCCGTCAGGTTGCGCCAGGTTTCGACGACGGCCTGCTTGGTGCCCATCTCGGGATCGGCGGCGACGTAGCGCGGGGTCACGTCGCACGTCGCGGCGATGCCCTTCTTCGTGCCGTGCACGCGCACGACGGCGGCGTCTCCGCCGGGGCGGCCCACGGTGTCGCCCATGACCATGTGATCGTACTGCTCCCAGATCCAGCGACGCGAGCAGAGCGCGGGCGAGCCCATCATCGTCTTCAGGGCGTTGAGATTGCCGTTCGGCGCCTTGACCCATTGCGGTAGCACGGGCTGCGGGGGCACGTGCGCAAACCAGGGACGCTCGTAGATGGGCGCCGAGTTCGCGAGCACCGGCACGGGGAGATCGGCCTCCACCTTGCCTTTGTGCTTCACGACCATGCGGCCCGTGTCGGTCGTCACGCCGATGACGGCGAAGTCGAGGCCCCATTTCTTGAAGATCGCTTCGGCCTCGGGCTCGCGGCCGGGCTTCAGGATCATGAGCATGCGCTCCTGGCTTTCGGAGAGCATCATCTCGTAGGCCGTCATGTTCTCTTCGCGCTGGGGCACGTGATCGAGGTCGAGCTCGATGCCGACGCCGCCTTTGTCGGCCATTTCCGATGTCGAGGACGTGAGGCCGGCGGCGCCCATGTCCTGGATCGCGATGATGGCGTCGGAGGCCATCAGCTCGAGGCAGGCTTCGATCAGGAGCTTCTCGGTGAAGGGATCGCCGACCTGCACGGTCGGGCGCTTCTCTTCCGATTTGTCGTCGAACTCGGCGGACGCCATCGTCGCGCCGTGGATGCCGTCGCGGCCGGTCTTCGATCCCGTATAGACGACGGGCAGGCCCACGCCCTTGGCGGCGGAATAGAAGATCTTGTCGGTCTTCGCGAGGCCGACGCACATCGCGTTGACGAGGATGTTGCCGTTGTAGCCCGCGTTGAAGTTCACCTCGCCGCCGACGGTGGGCACGCCCACGCAGTTGCCGTAGCCGCCGATGCCGGAGACGACGCCCGACACGAGATGGCGCGTCTTCGGGTGCGATGGATCGCCGAAGCGCAGCGCGTTGAGATTTGCGACGGGGCGCGCGCCCATGGTGAACACGTCGCGCATGATGCCGCCGACGCCGGTCGCCGCGCCCTGATAAGGCTCGATGTAGGACGGGTGGTTGTGGCTCTCCATCTTGAAGATGGCGGCGTCGCCGTCGCCGAGGTCGACGACGCCCGCGTTCTCGCCCGGGCCCTGGATCACCTTCGCGCCGGATGTCGGCAGCGTCTTCAGCCAGAAGCGGCTCGATTTATAGGAGCAATGCTCGCTCCACATGACCGAGAAGATGCCGAGCTCCGTCATGCTGGGCTCGCGGCCGAGGATCTTGAGCAGGCGCTGGTATTCGTCGGGCTTGAGCCCGTGCGCTGCGACGACCTCGGGGGTGATCTCGGGGGGTGCGGTGTCCTGCATCTCTGGCTTTCGGGTCTCTCGCGAGGAAGGCTTTCGCCTGCAGCTACAGCTCCTGTAGCCGTGGGTGACATCTGACGCGCTGCTTATAGCGACTGGCGCTGCGCTTGTCGCTTGCGGGAAGGCGCTTCTCGGGTGGGCGCTTCACCGCATCGGAGAGCGCATGTGCTCGAAATGCGCATTAGAAAGCTCGCCGGCCTCCACAAGGTGGTGCGACACCGGAGCGAATGCGACAGTACCGCGCTGCACAAACTTGTCTGCTGCCATGCAGCATTATCAATTTTCGCCAGTGAGTCATGCTGTTATCTCTATGTGCAAGCCGGCAGTGAGGGCGCAGGGTACCCAGTCGGTGAACATCGGAACTTCCCTGGCAACTAGGAGCACAACCATGTTGAAAGCGACAAAGCGCATTGCATTGGTGAGTGTGTCGGCCCTTCTGGCCGCTGGTGCCGCGCTGGCTCAGGTGACGACGACCGTCGATCGGGGCAGCGACCATGAGATCATGGCGCCCAAGCGGGGCCTCTCGCTCGAGATCGGCGGCAAGTATGCCGTGAGCTACTTCGAGACCCTGAACAACGCCTGCCACCTGACCGTCGTGCTTGCCGACCGCGCGGGCGGCGAGACCGGCCTCGACAGCCCCGGCACGCGGATCGTGGTGCCCGTCGTTCCGGGCCGCGGATTCCAGCTCGACTCGGCCAGCGGCCGCTCGGCTGAGTTCTTCTGCGGTCCCGGTGCCGAGAAGATGAGTGCGCGCGTGTTCGATCGTGCGCCCTACAAGTCGTAAGCTATCAGCGCCGTTTCCTCCTTAATCGGTGCCAATGCGGAAGAGGGCGGGAGAGAAATCTCCTGTCTTCTTTTTTTGTCTGACACAAGCTGGGGGAAGCTTCGGTCAAGAGACGTGGTGCTCTGTGGAGAGCCGGCGCACTTGCGCCGGGGGCGTGGTCGCGCCCCGAGCGCTATCGCGCTGTTTTTTGTTTCGTACACAAGCTGCGGGAGGCTTCGGATAAGGGGCGTTGTGCTTTGTGGATGGCCGCGGCACTTGCCGCGGGTCGCCTTGCTCCCAGGCGCTTCGCGCCGATCTCCCGCTTTCCTTCATTTTTGGATCAGCACCTTCGTGCGTTCCGTCCGGGTTGAGCATGGTCCGCAGGGCTGGAGCGCTTCTGCCGCACTCCTTTTTTGTCAGCCGACGCGCTATCTATTTGTTATCCGAAGACTGAACCGAGAGAGAACACAATGAAAGCCGTGTTGCTCGCGCTTCTGCAGGCTTGGTCCGCTCCGGACCGTGGCCGCGGCCAGCGCTGAGTTCGGCCGCCCGGTGAGATGCCGGGACCCGGAACTCACCCCGCCGAAGGCGGGGGAAACAAAGGGGATCGATCGCAAGATCGGTCCCCTTTTGCGTTTCAAGTTCAAGCCATATGGCGGCGCGTCAGGCGGCGGCTTCGAGCGTGCTGAGCAACGCGCTCTCGAAGACGCGCCGGCCGTCGGTGCCGCCGAGGATCGCGTCGTAGAGGCGCTCGGGGTGGGGCATGAGGCCGAGAATGCGTCCGGTTTCGTCGGTGATGCCGGCAATGTTGCGCTGAGCGCCGTTGATGCCGGTCTCAGGCGACACATGGCCCTCGCGGTCGCAATAGCGGAACGCGACGCGGCCCTCGCCCTCGAGCCGATCCAATGTCTCGGAATCGGCGAAGAAGTTGCCTTCCGCGTGCGCGACGGGCATGCGGATCACCTCGCCCGGGCGATAGCACTTGGTGAAGAAGCTCTTGTCGGTCTCGACCTTCAGATGCACGTCGCGGCAGATGAAGTGGAGGGACGTGTTGCGCATCAGGACGCCCGGAAGCAGACCCGACTCGCAGAGCACCTGGAAGCCGTTGCAGATGCCGAGCACGGGCGTGCCCTTCCTCGCCTTCTCGACGACGTCGCGCATGATGGGCGAATGGGCGGCCATGGCGCCGCAGCGCAGGTAGTCGCCGTAGGAAAAGCCGCCGGGAAGAACGATCAGATCGGACGCGGGCACGCTCGCGTCGCCGTGCCAGACCATTTTCGCCGGAAAGCCCGTGATGGCTTCGAGCGCGACCTTGACGTCGCGGTCGCAGTTCGAACCGGGGAAGACGATGACGGAGGCGCGCAGCATGGTGTCGGCTCTACTTTCGTGTTCGCGAGGACCATGATTGCTTCGGACCCTATCAGTCCGAAGCGTGCATCATAAGTCCAACTCAAAACTCAGGGAGCGAGCGGCGATTTCTCCCGCTTGCGCTCTTCCACCTCCACACGGGAGGCGTTGGTCAATTCCGTGTCTCCGGACTTCATGTCGTTCATCAGGATGGCGAACTGGCCGGAGTTGCCAAATCCGCATCCCTTGCTGTCGGCGGTCCAGACGTCCGTCACCTGCTTGCGCTGTGTGCGCTGGACGACGGCAGGATGGGCCGCGTGAGAGGGTGTCGTGATGAAGATACGAGCGATCCAGCGATCCGGCTCAGACACGGTGACGAAATCGAAGCCGCCCTCGTGGCCCGTCTCCGCGCCGGGGAGCGCCTGGGCGTAGAAGCGCAGGCCCTCGTAGCCGAGCTCGCAATCGAGATTGGGGGGCGCCGCACGGACGGCCGCGGGCGCGACGAGAAGTGCGCTCGCCAGCGCCAAGGCCCAGCGGCGGCGGCGCGCGCCCATCAAGGCGCCAGCTCGTAGGTGTAGTTCTCGATCACGGTGTTGGCCAGGAGATCGCGGCACATGCGCTCCACCTCGGTGCGCGCCTGCTCCTCGCTCATGCCGGCGACATCGACCTCGATGTACTTACCCTGGCGGACGTCGTTGACGCCGTCGAAGCCCAGCGCGCCCAGCGCGTGCTGGATGGCCTTGCCCTGCGGGTCGAGGACGCCGGGCTTCAGCGTCACCTTGATACGGGCCTTCATGGATGCCTCTCGGGTTTTGTCATCCCGGCCAAGCGAGGCGTCATACCGTAGGCATGCTTTCAGCATGACCGAAGCGCCGCGCCGCCGCCCAGGAAAAGCTTCTATCGCAAAATATTGCGTCTTCGACCACTCTGACGCTGGGTCCCGGATAAGGCTTCGGCTTGCGCCTCAGCCTTTCCGGGATGACAGGACCGTTAGTTCGGCTTGCCGGTGGGGTTCGACGCGACGAGCACCGGGCCGATTCCCTTGGGCGGGCGGTTCTCGGTCAGCACGCCGAGGCGGCGCGCGACCTCCTGATAGGCTTCGAGCACGCCGCCCAGATCGCGACGGAAGCGATCCTTGTCGAGCTTGTCGCCCGAGGAGATGTCCCACAGGCGGCAGCAATCGGGGCTGATCTCGTCGGCCAGCACGATGCGCATCTGCTCGTTGTCCCACAGGCGGCCGAACTCCACCTTGAAGTCGACGAGGCGGATGCCGATGCCGAGGAACAGGCCGACGAGGAAGTCGTTCACGCGCAGCGCGAGCTGCATGATCTCGTCGATCTCCTGCGGGGTCGCCCAGCCGAACGCCGTGATGTGCTCTTCCGAGACCATCGGGTCGTTCAGGTTGTCGGCCTTGTA
>DAOMQQ010000072.1:0-11871 GCA_035445405.1 Hyphomicrobium sp. | reverse complement strand
CAGATTTGATAACAGGACGTATAGCTGAGCCGAAAAACCGGCGGCAGAGCAGGGCGGTCACACCGAGCGTCTTATTCTCTACGCCAGCCCACTTGTTTTATGACCGATGCAGCCGTGCAACGCTTGCCGATTTGCAAGGCAGTACGGACGGTTGGCCCCCACGTAGATCCTCTATGGGATACCGCCTGAGAGGAACAGAGATTGGGAACAAAAAAAGAACAAAATCATCCCGCATAACCATTTCATGAGCGCGTCGCCGGTTGCCCGGCTGCTCTAAGTACCTCAGTTGAATACCGGATGCTTCTTGCCGGTCTTTGCCCCCGCAGGGACCTCAACGCCCATCCGGATGTGGCGTTCGATGTGTGTGTCCGTTGCGTCTCGTTGTGTTGCGTCTGCGTCCCGGTGTTGCCGTCGCCCTGTCTTCGTCCCTCCCGTTCGAGGGAGGCCGCTTTCCCCCGAAGGCTGCTTGCGTCCCCTCACCTTCGTGTCTCTTGGGTGCCGTCCGCGTTGGAATGTCCGCGTACCTGTGATGCGTCGTATCTGGATTGGCCCCACGGCCGGAACGGATCCCCCCCGTTCCGGCCGTCTTTTTTGAAAGAGGAAACGGCTCGGCCTCCGCAATGACGGAGGTTCCACGCCAGCGTCGGCGTCTATAGAACGGAACTCGGAAAAAACGAGGCCGGAGAATGGGCTGATGGCGAGCGGAGCAATTAGGTGGCGCCGATGAGCGGTTCGGACCGAGCGCCGGCGGGAATGAAGGTCGCCGCCGTCGCCATCGTGCTTCTCCTGGTGCCTGCATTGGCCGGCGCACTCCGTGCCGAGTTTCCAGCGCCGCGCCAGCAGCTCGAGCCCGAAGCCCACTCGGGCCGTACCGAAAAAACCGTCGCGCGCGCTCAGCGCTACATGATCTCGACCGCGAATCGGCACGCCTCCGAAGCCGGTCGCGAAATGCTGGCGGCTGGGGGCTCCGCAACCGATGCGGCCATCGCAGCGCAGCTCGTGTTGGGACTGGTCGAGCCCCAATCGTCGGGCCTCGGCGGCGGCGCGTTTCTGCTGCACTGGGACGAAAACACGAAAGACCTCAGAGCCTACGACGGCCGCGAGACGGCGCCCGTCGCCGCGCAACCCGACCGCTTCATGCGAAACGGGGCACCGATCCCCTGGCCGGACGCAGCCCACTCCGGCCTCAGCATCGGCACGCCGGGCCTCGTCGGGCTGCTCGATCACGCGCACAAGAAGCACGGCAAGCTGCCATGGGCGCGGCTGTTCGAACCGGCGATTCGATTGGCACGCGATGGGTTCGAGGTGTCCCAACGCCTCTACTTCATGCTGCGCTGGTTCGGCGCGGACATGTTCGCACCCGCCGCGCGAAGCTATTTCTTCGATTCGACAGGGAGTCCCCGTCCCATCGGACATCGCCTGCGGAACCTGGACTATGCCGCCACGCTCGAAGCGATCGCCCGAGGCGGCACGGACGCGTTTTATGCAGGCGCGATTGCGGATGCCATCGTGAAGGCTGCCCGTGAAGCGCCCAAAGCGGCCAGCGACCTCGCGCTCGAAGACCTCACCAACTATCGGGTGATAGATCGCGATCCGCTCTGCGCCGTCTATCGCAGCTACCGGATCTGCTCCATGGGCCCGCCGTCGTCAGGCGGCCTCGCGGTGTTGCAGACGCTCAAGATGGTCGAGCGCTTCGATCTCGGGAAGGGGCCGGACGCCGCCATGAACGTGCCGGCCATGCACCTCCTCGCGGAAGCCGAGCGGCTGGCCTATGCCGATCGCGCGCGCTACGTGGCCGACCCTGCCTTTATCTCCGTCCCCCATACCGGCCTGCTCGACACGGGCTACCTCGCCGCGCGCAGCGCGTTGATCGACCCCGACCGCGCCATGGAGCGGGCGGAACCGGGCGAGCCTCCAGGCGCCGACCGCGCCGCGCTCGGCCTCGATCCCTCCCTCGATGCCACGGGCACGAGCCACCTTTCGGTGATCGACTCCGACGGCCACACGGTGTCGCTCACGACCACCATCGAAGGCGCGTTCGGCTCCGGCGTCTTTGCGGCGGGCTTCCTGCTCAACAATCAGCTGACCGATTTCTCATTCCGCCCGAGCGACGCGACGGGCCTTGCGATCGCCAACCGCGTCGAGGGCGGGAAGCGCCCGCGCTCCACCATGGCGCCCATCGTCATATTCGATCCGGACGGAAACCTGTTCGCGACGCTCGGCTCGCCGGGCGGGGACAGGATCATCCTCTATGTTGTCAAGGCCCTGATCGGCCTCGTCGACTGGGAGCTCGACGCGCAGGCGGCCATCGACCTTCCGAACTTCGGCAGCACCGGCGAGACGATGCAGCTCGAGTACGGCATGTCGGCCGTATGGAAGGGCCTGATGCTGAAGAGCTACGGCCATAAGATCGCGCCCGACCTTATGAACTCGGGGCTGCATGCCATCGTGCGCCGCGCCGACGGCCTCGAAGGCGCGGCCGATCCGAGACGCGAGGGAGTAGCCCTTGGCAACTGAGCCGCATCCGCCGGAAAAACGTACGGCCGCCCGCACCATCGCAGTCGTCGGCGCAGGCATTTTCGGCGTGTGGCAGGCTCTCACGCTCGCGAAGGCCGGCCATCGCGTCCGTCTCATCGAGCAAAGCGCACAGCCGTTCACGGCGAGTGCGAGCCGGCTCGCGGGCGTCATGCTCTCGCCGGGCTGCGAAAGCGAGAACGAGCCGCGCCTCCGCACCCTCGGGCGCGACGGCCTGGACATCTGGCGGGCGACCTACCCCGGCCTCGTGAACAAAGGCAGCCTCGTCGTCGCCGCGCCACGCGACCACGCCGAGCTTGCGCGATTTGCACAGGCCACCGCGCCGCCCGAGACCCTCGACAAAAACGCCCTCGGCGCGCTTGAGCCCGACCTGTCGGGCCGCTTCGCCTCTGCGCTCTATTTCCCCGACGAAGCCCACTTCACCCCCGGCGCGGCCCTTCTCTTTCTTTTGGACGCCGCCCGCGGCGCCGGCGTCGAGATCGAGCTCGGCAAGCACTGGAAACCGTCCGACACGGACGCAGACGACATCGTGGTCGACTGCCGGGGCTATGCCGCGGCGACCGAGCTTCCCCACCTGCGCGGCGTGCGCGGCGAACGACTGGTGATCCGAACGGACGAGATCCACCTCGCGCGCCCGGTGCGTCTGCTGCACCCCCAGCACCCGCTTTACGTTGTGCCGTGGCCGGATGGGCACTTCCTCATCGGCGCGACCGTCATCGAAAGCGAGGATACCGGCCCCATCACGGTGCGCTCCGCGCTCGCCCTGCTCGGCGCGGCCTACACGCTCCATCCGGCTTTCGGCGAGGCGGCGATCGTCGAGACCGGCGCGGGCTTGCGTCCCTCCTTTCCCGACAACATGCCTCATGCCGAAGTCCGGAACGGCGGGCGCCGAATCGCCGTGAACGGCGCCTTCCGCCACGGCTTCCTGCTGGCGCCTGTGCTGGCCAGCGCCGTGGCCGGATATCTCGCGGACGGCACGCCCCACGAGTTGCTGATCGTCTCGTGATGCGGCGCAGTCGCCATGGCCCGAATGCCTGCTTTGACCGCGAGCCAAAGGGCTCTAAAGTCCGCCCATGTCGAATGAAACCAATCCGCCCCCGGACGCTGGCACCGCCAACACGTTCGGGTTCCGCGCCGTTCCCGAAGCCGAGCGGCAGGGCCTCGTCAACGCGGTCTTCTCATCCGTCGCCTCGCGCTACGACCTGATGAACGATCTCATGTCGGGCGGCCTGCACCGGCTCTGGAAGGCCGACTTCGTGAGCATGATCGGCGCGCCGAAAACCGATCGCGCCTTCCAGCTTCTCGATGTGGCGGGCGGCACTGGCGACATCGCCATCCGCTATGCCGAGGCAGCCGGTCCCAACGCCACGGCCGTGCTCTGCGACATCAGCCCGGAGATGCTGGCGGAAGGACAAAGAAAGGTTTCGGCGAAAGGCCTCGACGGGCGGATCCGCCTCACGCAGGGCAACGCCGAAGCGCTGCCCTTTCCGAGCGGCACGTTCGACGCCTACACGATCGCATTCGGCATCCGGAACGTCACCCACATCGAGGTTGCGCTTGCGGAAGCCCACCGCGTCTTGAAGATCGGCGGCCGCTTCCTCTGCCTCGAATTCTCCGAGTGTCAGGTGCCGCTGCTCGACCGCCTCTACGATTTCCATTCCTTCGAAGTGATCCCGCGCCTCGGCGAGCTGACCGCGGGCTCTGCCGACCCCTACCGCTATCTGGTCGAGAGCATTCGCCGCTTTCCGAACCAGGATGCATTCGCGGGCATGATCCGCGCCGCCGGCTTCGAGCGCGTGTCCGTGCGCAACCTCACGGGCGGCATCGCCGCCATCCACTCCGGCTGGAAGATCTGAGCGCCTGAAACGCAGGAGCGACGAGACCATGATCGCCTCGGACCCAATCGGTCCGAAGCGTGAATTCAATCAAAATAGCTCGCGCTTCTAGACCATGATCGCTTCAGGCCCTATCAGCCTGAAGCGTGAATCATCGGTCTCACCAACGAGATAGAGCGTGATCCCGATTCAATCGGAGATGATCACGCTCTAGGCTTCGCCCCGATCGACGCGGCGGGAGAACTCCGTCTGTCCGCCCGATGCGAGAATGCGTGCCTGCTCGATCCAGTTCTCCCGCTCGATCCGGCCCTTGAAATCGAGCAGCTGGCTGATCCGGTCGATGTCCTGGCCGGTCCAGTTCGCGATCTGCTCGTAGCTGATCACGCCGAGGGAGTGGAGCTTCTTCTCGATCAGCACGCCGATCCCGCGGATGCGCTTGAGATCATCGACGTCCCCAGTGACGGGCGTGCCGAAACCGCCTCCCGAACCTCGGAGCGCCTCGGATCGCACGGACCGCAATCCCGCAACCGCTTCGCTGCGAGGGACGGAGAAAGCCCCCGACGGCTCCGAGCCGCCCGTATCGGCATCCGCTTCTTCAGCGGAGGCAACATCGGCCTCGCCTTCGACGCTTTCGGTATCGTTTGTTTCCACGGCCGGCTCGGCGTCGTCCTCCGATACGACAGCAGCCACAACCGCAGCGGCGGCGGCCGCAGTTGCTCCTTCGACGGGCGCCGACACGCTTTCGATGGCGCTTGCGACGCCCGAACCACGCGTAAGAAACCGAGCTTGCTCGACCCAGTTCTCACGGCCGATGCGGCCCGGTGCGCCGAGGACGCCTTCGTAACGGGAGATGTCGTCCTCGCTCCAAGCGGCGATATCGACAAGACGCGTCACGCCATGGGCGCGCAGAACAGATTCGGTGTCGGGATCGATCCCGATGATACGGTGCAGCCGCTCGCCGTCGGCCGGCAATGCGGCGCGCGGCATGAGGTCGGACCCGCGCCAGCGCGAATAATCCGTAACGCCGCCGCTCGCGAGCACCTGCGCCTGGCCGACCCAGTTCTCCTCCTCGATACGCCCGGGCAACACGCCGAGGCTTTGGCTGAAGCGGGTGACATCCGAAGCCGACCACGCGCCGATCTCGGAAAAGCGCGTTACGCCGAGCCGGTTGAGCCGCTCTCTCAAGCCGGCGTCGATGGAATGAATACGCGTGAGATCGTCGCCCGTGGTGGCGAGCACGGCCGGCTCCGTGTCCGCATCGGGAATGAGATCGTCGGGTTCGGAAACTGCGGCTGCATCCTCTGCCTCGCCGCTGTCGTCGTCCTTCACGTCGCGCGCGCCCGCAGCGGCCGCGGCTGCGAGACCTGCACCGGCAAGCGCGATTTCCGTGTAGCTGGGCCCGTCGAATTCGTTGGAAACCGAGATCCGTTCCGTGGCGACAGCATCGTTGGCCTCGTCCGCGCCGTCGCGCGCGTCGGTCTCGCTTGCCTCCGAACGCGCCGCGTTCGCAACGTCATCGAAATCGGACGCGTCGACGCCCGAAGGCTCTCCCGAAGCGATTTCGGTGTACGTGCGCAGGTCGGACGCGTCGGCATCCGACCTGGAGCCCGCAAAAGCGGCAACGGTCTCCGTATCGTTTGCCGCCCGGTCTTCCGCTTGCGAGGCAAGCCCCCGCGCCGCGGCGGCAGCGGCCGCACCGGCAGCCACCGCGAGCGCCACCTGCGTATAGCTCTGCCCCGCGCTCGGCGCGTCCGGCTCAGCCTCGGCCGCCTTGACAGGCTCCGGCTGAGGCGCCGGTTCGAAAACAGGTTCGGTGGTTTCGGGTTCGGCCGCGACGGGCGGAGCAGGCGGGTCGACAGGCTCGATCAACGGCGACACACGCACCGGCGGCCGCGGCTGAACTTCGACGACGGGGCCCGTGGCCGGCTGGAGCGGTACGGCCTCGTATCCGCCGGTGAGCGCGCGGCCGAAGCGATCCGCATCGCCCGCGTGTACGGATGGAGGAGCGGCGGCAACCGCAGCAAAACCCGACGACGTCGCCAGGACGGCGGGCTCCGGCTGGCGGCCGGCGAAGCCCCGGCGCACGAGGCAAGCGAGCGAGGCGCCGAGCAGAAAGGCCCCCAGCAGCAAGAGGAAAGTCTGCACCAGCAAAATCGTCATACGCCCCAACTCCCTTTCAAAGACCGCGCCAGGAGGCCCGGCTCAGTCTTCGACCCGACCGCAGCTGATCCACCCCACGACCAGCCCGATGGCGAATGCCGCCACCAGATACCAGAACAATTTCACGACCAGGTATTCCATCTCACGCTCCCCCGGCTATCGGCCCCTCGAAGGCTCAATCGATAAACACCCTGAATTCGATACGCCGGTTCTTCGCCCGGCCCGCCTGCGTGTCGTTGGTGGCGACAGGCCGCTCGGCGGCATACCCGACGGAGGTCAGACGCTCCGCCGGCACCCCCGCCGCGACGAGACCGTCGACGACCGCTTGGGCACGCCGCTCCGACAGCGGCTGATTGCGCTCAGGCACACCCTCGGCATCGGTATGGCCTTCGACCTCGACGCGGAATGCGGGGCAGGACACGATGATCTCGGCGAGCCGCGCGATCGTTCTCGCACTCTTGCGATCGATATCGGCGCTTGCCCAATCGAAGAGGATCACACCGCGCTTGGCGGCGTCTGCGAGACGCGTCTCGCAAGCGCGTGTTTCCTCTGTCGTCTTGCGCGCCGCGCGCTCGGCCTCTTGTCGCGCCTTTTTGGCGGCTGCAGCTTCAGCAGCCTCGGCGTCCCGACGGGCCTTCTCTGCGGCGGCAGCAGCTTCGGCCTCACGACGGGCCCGCTCGGCAGCAGCAGAAGCCTCGGCCTCGCGACGGGCCCGCTCGGCAGCAGCAGAAGCCTCGACCTCGCGACGCGCCCGCTCGGCAGCGGCGGAAGCCTCGGCCTCGCGACGCGCCCGCTCGGCAGCGGCGGAAGCCTCAACCTCGCGACGCGCCCGCTCGGCAGCGGCGGAAGCCTCAACCTCGCGACGCGCCCGCTCGTCGGCAGCGGTGGAAGCCTCGGCCTCGCGACGCGCCTTCTCGGCGGCAGCGGAAGCCTCGGCCTCGCGACGCGCCTTCTCGGCAGCAGCAGAAGCCTCAACCTCGCGACGCGCCTTCTCGGCGACAGCGGAAGCCTCGGCCTCACGGCGATGCCGTTCGGCAATCTCCTCGTTCACCGCGTCCCGGCGCGCCTGAGCGGCTTCGGCCTCACGCTGGGCTTTGAGCGCGGCCTGCGTCATCTCTTGCGCGCGGCGCGCAGCGGCAGCGTCCTGCTCCTCGCGCGCCCTGATCTGAGCGTCGGTCTCGGCCACCTCCCGCGCCGCGGCAGCCTCGGCCCTGTGTCTCGCCGCAATTTCGGCCGTCACGGCTTCAGCGGCGCGGGCGCGCTCCGCGGCTGAAGCCGCCTCCGCATCGCGCTGCGCCTTGAGCGCGGCCTGCGTCATCGCCTGGGCGCGCCGGGCAGCGGCGGCCTCCTGCTCTTGCCGGGCTCGACGCTGAGCCTCAGCTTCGGCTGCGGCAGCCTTGCGCGCAGCAGCGTCCTCCGCCTCGCGGCGCTCATCTTCGGCTTTGCGGGCTGCAAGCTCAGCCGCGGCCGCTTCCTCGGCGCGCAAGGCCTCGGCCTCTTCCCGCGCCGCGCGCACAGCCTCGGCCTCCTGACGCGCTTTCAATTCCTCGGCGTCGGCCTGTGCCTGCCGCAAGGCTTCGCGCTCGGCCTCCGCCTGCCGGATCGCGTCCACCCCTGCGTTTTCGATAGTCTCGGGCAAAACCCCGCGCGCAACATCCCGCTCGGCACCTGGACCGATCCCGAACGAGGGAGCGGGCGCGCCGGCGAGATCCGTCTTGAGCTGAACGGTGCGAATGCCCCATACGGCACGCACGGCATCGAGGGCCACCTTGGCCTCGCCATCCCTTTGGGCGCGCCCGGTGACGATGGCGTCGCGTCCGTTGAGACGCACGCTGGCCCAGGATTGGCCGGCAGCACTGAGGGCTTCTTCGGCGCGCGCTGTCAGGTCGGTCTCGACATTGGGGCGCTCACGAAAGAACGTCCCCCAGGTCAGCATGGCGATCGGAATGAGACCCCAAAGCCACCGCGAAGGATTGCACTTCATCCCCCCAAAGCTCCCCCATCAACGCGCGATACGATGCCAGGCCTGCAAAGACCGTCGCCCCGAACCGATCCCCGAAACGCTCTGGCGCAGCGCACTATAGACAAGCATTCCCGTGTTTCCAAGTTGGACCGGGAGGGAAGCGGGCGCAAGTAACCCGCTCAAACCATTACGGCCTCGACGGACAACCAGCCCCAAAATTAATCATACCGTGCCCCGCGATCGGTCGCTGGGGCGAGAAATGTTGCCACTCGACCTTTTTATCCTTGCGAAGCGGTCTCGACGCGCTCCAATCTGAGGCTCCGAGGAGGGCGAAATCTCTCCGCACCATCGAGACCAGCCACAAGGAATTTGAGACGCATGGCGGTCAGATTCTTGATCGTCGACGATCATCCTCTCTTTCGCGACGCGCTCGCCGTCGCGATCCAGTCGGCCTACCCGGAAGCCGAGATCGTCGAAGCCTCCTCCATCTCTGCCGCGCGCGAGGCGCTCCAAAGCGGAGAGCCGTTCGATCTGCTTCTGCTCGATCTCTCCATGCCGGGCACGCGCGGCTTCGACGGCCTCATCGAGCTGCGGGCCGCACGGCCCAAGCAGCCGATCCTGGTGGTCTCGGCCCATGAGGACCCGCGCATCGTCCACGAGGCGATGACCTGCGGTGCGGCCGGCTACATCTCGAAGTCCGTCAAAAAGGCGGACCTCTCGGAAGCGATCCAGGACGTCATGGCCGGCCTCGTCGTGCTGCCTAAGGGCTATGAGCCCCCGGCCGCCGATGCGCCGTCTCGCGATACGGACCTTGCCGCCCGCGTCGCGTCCCTCACCCGCCAGCAACTGCGCGTGCTGCAGATGGTGCGACAGGGTAAGCTCAACAAGCAGATCGCCCACGAGCTCGGCGTCGGCGAAACGACCGTCAAGGCGCATGTCTCCGAGATCATGCGCAAGCTCAACGTCGTGTCGCGCACGCAAGCGGTGATCGAGGTCGCACGCCTCGATTACGACGCGATCCTCGCAACGGCAGGCGCCCGCGACGACAAGGACACGGCGCGCTCCTGAGCCCCATCGCGCATTGAGAGAAGACGCGCGACGGCTTACCCGAGAAGATGCGTAATGAGCGCCCGAAGCTCCGCCGGCTTCACGGGCTTGCGCAGGATCTCGCATCCCGCGGCTCCGACGGCATCCGACACTTCCGGCGAATGATCGGCCGTGATCACGACGGCCGGGATCGGCACGCCGCGCACCTCACGCAAGCGCGCGACGGCGGCGAGCCCCGACTGCCCGTCGTCGAGGTGAAAATCCGCAAGAACAATGTCCGGCGCGAAGGCAGGTTCCGAGCCGATCAGCGTCTCGATCTCGTCGAGCCCGGACAAAAGACGGGATTCGCACCCCCAGCGGTCGAGCAGCGCCCCCATGGCCTGGCGGACGGCGAGATCGTTGTCGATCACAAGCACCTTCATCGCGCCGAGCCCGTAGATGCGCGAGGCCGCTTCCTGCCGCGCGCCGCCCGTCAACACGCGGGCAACGACCGCATCCTCCGGGGCCAGCGGAACCGAGACCGAGAAGCGCGTGCCGCGGCCGGGCTCCGAGCACAGCTCGATCTTGTGGCCCAGCGCCTCGATCATGCGCGAAATGATGGCGAGGCCGATCCCGAAGCCGCCCCCGTGCGAACGCTCGCCCGCCGCCCCGCGCTGGAACTCTTCGAAGATCTTGGACTGCTCGGCAGCGGCAATCCCAGGCCCGGTATCCCAGACATCGATGCGAACCTCCGCGCCGCGCCGGCGTGCCGTGAGCAGCACGCGCCCCTCGTCGGTATACTGCACGGCATTCGCGAGGAGGTTTTGCAAGATCCGCCGCAGCATCAGAGGGTCCGAGATCACCGCGGCTTCCGGCGCGCGGATCGAAAGCGCAATCCCTTTCTCGCGCGCAATCGGCGCCATATCGAGCAGCACGGATTGCAGGAGGTCCTTGATCCCCACCGCCTGAAGCGACGGCCGGAACGCGCCGGACTCGAGCTTCGAGAGATCGAGAATGGTGCGGAGCAGCTCTTCGATCGTGGAAAGCGAATGATCGACCTGCCCGATGAGGCGAGCATAGGGCGAGACGCCGCTTTCGCTCAGCGCCGAAAGCGAAAGGCGCGCCGCGTGCAGCGGCTGCAGAAGGTCGTGCCCCACAGCAGTAAAGAAACGCGTCTTGAAGCGATTGGCGCGCTCGGCCGCATCGCGCGCGGCGCGAAGCTCGTCGTTCGTGCGTTCCAGCCGGTCGAGCGCCGCCTTGAGCTCGTCCGTGCGCGCGCGCACCTGGGTCTCGAGGCCGATCGCGGTCTGGAACATGGAATAGGCGTTCGCCTGATAGTCCATCGACCGCTCGACGCGCTGCATGAGCGCGGCGTTGATCTTTTCGAGCTTGCGGTTCTGCCGTTCGAGCTCGCCGATCGTCCTGTCACGAGCGTCCATTTCGCGCGCGTCCGATTCCGATTGGTTTGCCGCCGTTGGGTTCCCGTGTGTCACCCGGCACCTCGCCGCGCTCCGAATGCGACGCCCGTCAATGTCTGATTGAGGTGCATCGCATTGAGCTGCTCGCCGTAGGTGTGAAAGCCCACGACGCCATAGCTCCTGTAAAGATCCTCCATCTTTCTGCGGATCTGCCGGTTCTGAGCGTCAAGACGCCTCAGAACGCAATCGAAGCCGAGCACGAGATCGACGCCTCCGAGGCTGCGATCGAGATCCGCAAGAGTTCTGGCGGTTGCGCTCAGCATATCCTCCGGCCGGGCCACCGTGAATACGAGACCTTCGTCTATAGCGCAGAAGAACGAGAGGCTTCCGTCCGGATTCATGTTGCGGATCGAGCGGCAATAATAGTCGCCGCCGACCTTTACGACCAAAGGATAGGACGCAAAGCTGAACGGCCCGAGATCGTCGAGCATGAGACCGATAGCCGACGCGTACTCCCGCGCGGCCGGCTCCGCGTTGAGCTCGTGGACGGTACGCGTCTGCGTATCCGCGGCCGTCACCACGAGCTTGATATCGGTCGGCTCGAAATTCGACGTCTTGAAAATACGGAACGGAAAGTCGCTCTCGATCATCATCAGGATCGCCGCGCGGTCGAGCAGGCGTCCGTCGTGAATGAGCGACGTTCCATGGAAGGAAAGCCCGTCGCCCGCCGAACCGCCGATGAGCTGCATGTCGCCGCATGCCCAATGCACGGCTGCGAGCAACGGCTCTTCCGCGTTGGAAAGCCCGTCCACCAGCATGACGCCAAAAACGCGTTCGGAAAGGGGGCTGTCGCCGCTGAGGCCGACCTGGGCCTTGAGACCGCGCACGATCTCGCTCGCCCGCTCCACGCCGAACGCGCCCACGTCCTCGATCA
>DAOMQQ010000071.1:0-11883 GCA_035445405.1 Hyphomicrobium sp. | reverse complement strand
CGTGGAAGAGGTTCCGGTAGGCAATCTTGGGGGCCATCTTGATGACCTTCCCCTTTCCGGCCGTTGCGTTCCTCTTGTTCATGTCCCTCTCCGCTCAGGTCACGCACGAGTTGTGCGCTGAACCGGTTTCCACGTCCAGCGTCCGTCGAGAATTTCCGACGATTATTCGGCCCGCCGTCAACGCAGCAGAGGCCCCGAACCGGGCACCGCACGCCGACCTCATCCGTCAGTCGTCACATGCTACGGTGACGGTCATGCCGACGGCGGGGATGAACTTCGAGCACGTCGCGGTCCCCCGGCTCTCCACCCGACTCGCCTCCGTTGCCATCTCGTCGGCGTCCACGGCCGAATCCTGCCCGGCGGGCGCTTCGGCCGTTGCCTCGTGGCCGGTCGCCGCTCGCATCTTGTCGTGCTCCGTATCGGGCAATGCCGACTGGATCAGGGCAGAGCTGCCGGTGAGCGGTGCGACACGGTCGCTCGCGATGTCGGCCTTCGCGACGACCTGGCGCGGGGCTTCGCTGCTCGGGGATGTACGCGACGCGCGCTCGGCTCGGCCCGCGATGCGGGGAGCGACCTTCTCCGACCTCTTCGCGGCCTGGCGAACGGGTGCTGCCGCGCGAGACTTTCGTGCGGCCTGCTTCACTCGAGGGGCGTGGAAATTGCTCGATCCGGCCCCTTTGGACGGGGTCGCGGTGAAGGTCCCAAGCGGGCCACCAAAGCCCAGGCGGACACCGCCAGCCGCGTCGGCCGTCGACGAGAACGTGGCCGCCGCTGCGAGAACGACGGCAACAGCGACGTGTTTCGGGATCATCGAATTCTCCTTCGGTACGAGCTTCTCTCATGCCCGCGCGCTTACGGCTGCATGCTTTCAAATCCGATTGCACGATGCGTGCACGGCAGCCGCAGCGCAGTTCCGCGCGTGACATTCACGTGCGAAAAAACGGCTTCCTCTCAACGCAATGAGCGCTGCAGCTCAGGCCTCACCGCGCATCGACCGCGCGGGCCCGCAAAGCCAAGCAGCCGACCCCTTGCGGGGCCGGCTTCGTCGATGACAGTTCGATATGCTTGGCGATCAGCAACCGACCGAAACGGCGACACCGAGCGTCGGCAGGTAGCGCTTGCAGGTCTCGGGCGCCGTGTCCTCGGGTGCAGCGGCGATCGTGGCCGGGGTCGTCTCACTGGTCTCGACTGCAGCCGGCTCGGTGGCCGCCGTCTCGGCGATCTTATGTGCGCTCTCGCCTTCGCTGCGGGCCACATCGACCTGCGTCAGGGCGGCCGAGCTCGACGGGGCGGCGACGTAGGTGCTGGGCTTGTCGTTGCCCGTCGTTTCGGCAACCGCTTCGTCCTGCTCGTTCCAGCTCTCTTCGTCGGCTTTCGCCTTTGCGGCGGCAACCGCCTGCTGACGCTTGGCGGCCGCAGCGGCCTGCGCTTTCGCTTTGGCCTGAGCCTTTGCCTGAGCCTGAGCCTTTGCCTGAGCCTGAGCGCGGGCTTTGGCCTTCGCCTGGGCTTGAGCCTGAGCGCGGGCCTTCGCCTTGGCCTGCGAATGGGCGCGTGCCTTGGCGCGGGCGCGGTCGGCCTTCTGGGCCTGGGCAGCGGAATGGGCGATGGCGCCAACCGCGAGAATGCCGAGGCCGATGCCGATGCCGCGGCTTCCCGCATTGGCGGCGGGGGCGAGGGCGAGGCTTGCGATGACGGTGGCGGCGATCGCGGTGATGGTGAGCTTCGTGGCCATGGTCGTCTCTCCTATGAACTCTTGTCTCGCCGGATGTCCCGGCTGGTGCCGTCGTGATCTCTTGAAGCTCACAATGAAGGGTGGCGGCCCGGACCGCTGTTCCGGGCGAAACACCTGAAAAAATTGTCGATCTCGGATGAGGGGCGCAGCCTCAGGCCGCCGACTGGACCCGATCGGGGCAGATGCCCGCGGTGCTCGTGTCGTCGCCGTTTCCTGCAAGGGCACCCGCGATGCGGGCGACGAAGGCCGCCGTCCGCGCCAGCACCGTGTGCCGCTCCCGGTCGATGGTCACCATGTGGAAGCTGTCGTCGAGCACCACGAGTTCGACGGGGCCTGCGATCTTGCGTTGCAGATACGTGGCGTTGTCGAGGCCGGCGTAATCGTCGTCCCGGGCGTGCATGATCAGAACGGGCTGCGTCACCGCATCGAGCTCGCGGATGACTACGTCGGCCAGGCGGCGGCGCTCGAGCACGGCCCCGCCGGGTGTCGAGACCTGGGCCGCCTTGGTGCCGCCCGCGGCCATGGCGTTGCGGATGAAATCGCGGATGCGCTGGTCCTTGATGCCGACGTGAACGGGCACCGGAAACCGGAACAGATTGGCGACCGGCTTGCTGTCGATCAGCCGGAAGAGGGGCACATACCACGGCACCTGCCGGCCGCTCAGCCACAGGGTCGGCGAATAAAGCGCTACGCCCTGCACCTTGTCCGGGTGGCGGGCGGCCAGCATCAGGCTCAGCACGGCCCCGGTGGAGAGCCCGCCCACGATCACCGTGTCACACGTTGCGGCCAGCTCTTCGAGCCCCTGCTCGGCGCTCGCATACCAGTCGCGCCACGTGGTGGCGAGCAGATCGGCCTCGCTGCCGCCGTGGCCGGCGAGCGTGGGCGTTACGACCCGGTAGCCTTCCCGGACGAGGCCGTTGGCGACAAACCGGATCTCGCTCGGCGACCCGCAAAGCCCATGGATGAGCAGCACACCTACCCGCCCGCGCTGCGATCCGAATTTTCCGTCACTCGACTGCATGACACACCCCAATCGTGTCCCGACCTCATTTGCAGGCACGCTATGTCAGCAGGCCCCCGGCCGCTGTTCCGGCGGGGACACGAAAAACCGATGGGGAACGGCAGCTGCCGCTTGAATGTTGGCGCGGGCTCGCCGAAAACAGGCGCTCTTCCTCATCAACCGCCCGCGGATCGCGCTTGACCTCGACGCGAGGCTGGTTTAATCAATTTTAGAATTGTTCTAATCAATGCTTCCGGCCGATGGCGGGAGGTCAACGGTTCCGTTTTCGATCAGTCGGCGAAGGGAGATCCCATGCAGGGCAAAAGCGAGGTCATCGAAATTCTGAACGAGGCGCTCAAGCTCGAGCTCGGTGCGGTTAACCAGTATTGGCTGCACTACCGGCTGCTCGAAAACTGGGGCTTCACCAAGCTCGCCAAGAAAGAGCGGGCCGAATCCATCGAGGAAATGCAGCACGCGGACCGCCTCGTCGAGCGCATCATCTTCCTCGAAGGCCACCCCAACCTCCAGTATGTGGCCCCGCTCATGATCGGCGAGAACCTGAAAGAAGTTCTCGAATGCGATCTCAAGGGCGAGAAGATCGCGCACGAGACCTACATCCGCGGACGCGACATCTGCCGGGCGGCCAAGGACTACGTAACGATGGAGCTGTTCGAAGGGCTCATCAAGGACGAGGAAGGGCACATCGACTTCATCGATACCCAGCTCGACCTCATCTCCAAGATCGGCATCGAGAACTACGGCCTGCTCCAGGCCGAGCCGGCCAACGAGGTCGAGGGGCACTAGAGCGTGATCATTTTCGATTGAATCGGGATCACGCTCTATCTCGTTGGTGAGACCGATGAGTCACGCTTCAGGCTGATAGGGCCTGAAGCGATCATGGTCTAAGCCCTCCGTCGCCGCGCGGAGGGACAACCCTCCGCGCAGCAGGGTTCCGCGTTGCCCTTGAAGCGCTTCGAGCTTCTTTCGTCCCATCCGACAGCGCCGGAACTTTCACCCTAGGGGCACGTTGCTCGGGAGGTGAAAATGATGATGGCAAAAAAGCTTAGCACCCGCGACGAGGCCAAGAGCCCCGCGACCGTGCTGGTGGTCGAGGACGAACCCCTGCTCCGCTACGCCCTCGCTTCGGAGCTGGACGCGGCCGGTTTTCGCGTCCTCGAGGCCGGCAATACGGCCGAGGCCGAGACGGTTCTCGCCGCCGATTCGCCCGTGGACGTGCTGGTGACGGACGTGCAGATGCCCGGGCCGCACGACGGCATGGTGCTGGCGAGGATGGTCCGCGACCAGTGGCCGGAGACCAAGGTCATCGTTGCTTCCGGGCGCCCGCCGCCGGACTGCGTCTCGGCCGTGGCCGACGCCTTCTACGGCAAGCCGTACGACCTGGGCCGCGTGATCGGGCACATCGAAACGCTGACCCGGAGGTCTTGAACCGTCGGCACGGGGCCCGCGCGGCCGTCGTCGTTACGTGCCGCCGAGAACACGGCCCGCCACCGCATCGAGCTTACGCACGAGCGACGCATCGCGGGCCTCGGGCGCGGTGATGATCGCGACATCGAGCGCACGATCCGAGCCGATCGGGCAGTCGGGGTGCTCGCGCGCGAAGTCCTGCGCGAGACGGATCACGAGGCGCTGCGCCTTCTCGGTATTGGTCCTCATGATGGCGATGATGGAGGCGACGTCCACGTCGTCGTGATCGTCGTGCCAGCAATCGTAGTCGGTCACCATGGCCACGGTCGCGTAGCAAATCTCCGCCTCCCGGGCGAGCTTGGCTTCGGGCATGTTCGTCATGCCGATCACGTCCATGCCCCAGCTCCGATAGAGATAGCTTTCGGCGCGCGTCGAGAACTGAGGGCCTTCCATCACCAGATACGTGCCACCCAGCGTGTGGGCGATGCCCTCCGCATCCGACGCATTCGCGAGCGCCTTGACGAGCAGCGGGCTCACCGGATCGGCCATCGATACGTGCGCCACGAGCCCGGGCCCGAAGAAGCTTTTCTCGCGCGCGAAGGTGCGGTCCACGAACTGGTCGACGAGCACGAAGTGGCCGGGCGCCAGGTCCTCGCGGAGCGATCCGCAGGCTGAGATCGACACGAGGTCGGTCACGCCCGCGCGCTTCAGGGCATCGATATTGGCGCGGAAGTTGATCGCGGACGGCG
The DNA here is from genome assembly GCA_035445405.1 of Hyphomicrobium sp. Lineage (GTDB taxonomy): Bacteria > Pseudomonadota > Alphaproteobacteria > Rhizobiales > Hyphomicrobiaceae > Hyphomicrobium_C. The sequence continues at coordinate 6,977 of DAOMQQ010000071.1, read as the reverse complement.
GCACGGGATGGCCGCGGCCGTGGCGCGGCAGGAAGCGGATCGGCAAGCCCGCGATCTCCGCGAAAAGGATTTCGTCCGAAGGCAGGCCCCACGGCGACAGCACCTTCTCCCAACGCGCGTTCTCGATCCCGGGCAGGTTGTAGAAACCGCTGCCGCCGACGATGCCAAGCACCGTTTTCGTCATGCCCATGTCCTTTCGCGCCGTGCCTACCGTGAGCCGGACCGTACAAGCGTTGCTTTCCGTATTGAAGCGGGTAATCGCTCCGAATGCGGATCACCATCCGATCCCGGCGTACGAAAAAGGGCTCCGCGAACGGAGCCCTCGTTTTTCGTCAGCGCCTGATCGCTTCGCGTCAGTGGGCCTTGGCCCAGATGCGCCGCTTGCCGGCGTAGAGAAGACCGGTGGTCACGATCAGATAAAGGACGACCAGCCAGCCCATCCGTTTGCGCTCGTTGAGCGAAGGATCCGCTGACCAGGCGAGGAAAGCCGCGACGTCACGCGCGTTCTGGTCGAGCGAGCCGGTGCCGTCCTGGTACGTCACGAAGCTGTCCTTGGACAGCATCTCCGGCATGGCGAACTGATGGCCGGGGAAGGCTGCGTTGTAGAACATTCCCTCCGCAAGCTGGAAGCCTTCCGGGGGCGGCTGATAGCCCGTTAGCAGCGCGTAGAGATAGTCCGCGCCGCCTTCCTGATAGCTCGTCACGATATCGCGCAGCATCGAAAACGGATGGGCCCACCACGTTCCCGTATAATGCGTGTTCCGCGCCTTGGCGATGAGCGACAGATCCGGCGGGAGCGCCCCGTTGTTGGTTGCGCGCGCCTCGTTGTCGTTCTTGAAGGGGCCGCGGATCGGATCGGACTGAAGCGCGGGGCGCTCGAACATCTTGCCCTGATCGTCAGGCCCGTCCGTGATCTGGTTCGGCCAGCTTGCGGCGAGCGCCTTCACCGCCTCCTCGTCGAACTCGGGTCCGCCCGCCTCGAAGAGGTTGCGGAAGCGCACGCGGTTGAGGCCGTGGCAGGCGGCACAGATGTCCTTGTAGACCTGGAAGCCACGCTGGAGCTGGGCCTGATCGAACTGGCCGGTGAAGCCCGAGAAACTCCAGGTCTGACGGTCGATATGGATGGCGTCGCCCGCAGCGAAAGCCGGTGTCGCGAGAGCTCCGCCGACAAGGAAGGCCAGCGCGGCAAGGGAGGATTTGGTCACACGCATCGTTGTCTCTCCCCCTCAGCGCGTCTCTGGGGCCGCGGCGACACCCTCGGGCGCGCCCGCTCCGCTCTTCAACACCGATTCCGAGATGGACCGTGGCAATGGTCTCGGCCGCTCGACTAGGCCCACGATCGGCATCACCAGCAGGAAGTGGGCGAAGTAGTAGAACGTGAAGATCCGCGCCCAGGTGACGTAAGCGCCTTCGGCCGGCATCGCGCCGAGGTAACCCAGCGCAAGGCACGTGATCACGAGCAGCCAGAAGAACCACTTGTAGATCGGGCGGTACTTGGCCGAGCGTACGCGGCTGGTGTCCAGCCAAGGCACGACAACCAGGATGGCGATCGCGGCGAACATCGCGATCACGCCGCCGAGCTTGGAGGGGATTGCGCGCAGGATCGCGTAGAAGGGCAGGAAGTACCACTCCGGCACGATGTGCGGCGGTGTCACCAGCGGATTGGCCTCGATGTAGTTGTCGGCGTGGCCGAGGTAATCCGGCAGGAAGAACACGAACCAGGCGAACAGGATGAGGAACGCGAACAGGCCGACCGCGTCCTTGGCCACCGCGTAAGGGTACATCGGGACCGCATCTTCCTTGGTCTTGATGTCGAGGCCGGTCGGGTTGTTCTGGCCGGCCACGTGCAGCGCCCAGATGTGGAGGATGACGAGGCCCGCGATCACGAACGGCAGCAGGTAGTGGAGCGCAAAGAAGCGGTTCAGCGTCGTGCCGCTGACCGAATAGCCGCCCCACAGCCACTCGACGACCGCGGTGCCGAGGCCGGGGATAATCTCGTTCAGCGACGAGAAGAGGTTGGTGATGACGGTCACGCCCCAGAAGCTCATCTGGCCCCAGGGAAGCGCGTAGCCCATGAAGGCGGTCGCCATCATGGCCAGGAAGATGAGCACGCCCAGGATCCACAACACCTCGCGTGGCGCCTTGTAGGAGCCGTAGTAGAGGCCGCGGAAGATGTGGATATAGACGGCGATGAAGAACATCGAGGCGCCGACCGCGTGCAGGTTGCGGATCAGCCAGCCGAAGTTCACGTCGCGGCGGATCGCCTCCACCGAGTTGAACGCCTCGGCCCCGCTCGGCTGATAGTGCATCGCGAGCACGATGCCGGTCACGATCTGCGAGGCGAGAAAGAACGTCAGGATGCCGCCGAAGGTCCACCAGTAGTTGAGGTTGCGCGGCGTGGGAAACGCAACGAACTGCCCGTGGGCAAGGCGTGCGACCGGCAGGCGGTCATCCCACCATTTGCCGAATTTGGTTTGCGGCTCGTAGCTCGACGTGTGGTCCATCCGACGCTGCCCCCTCAGCCGATCTTGATCTTGGTGTCAGAGACGAACTCGTAAGGCGGCACATCGAGGTTACGCGGCGCCGGGCCCTTACGAATGCGACCGGACGTATCGTAGTGCGACCCATGGCAGGGACAGAACCAGCCGCCGAACTCGCCCTTGGCGTCACCCATCCTCTGCCCCGTCGGGATGCAGCCGAGGTGCGTACAGATACCCACCAGCACAAGCCAGTTGGCGTGGCCTTCCTTCACACGATTTTCGTCGGTGGCGGGCGTCGCTTCCGGCAGCAGCTCGTTGCGGGCGGAGCGGTCCGGCAGATCGTCGAGCTTGTCCGCCTCGGCCGTCTTGATCTCTTCGGCCGTACGGTTGCGAATGAAGATCGGCTTGCCGCGCCACATCACGGTGACGGCCTGGCCTTCCTGGATCGGCGAAAGGTCAACCTCGATGGAGGCCAGAGCCTGAGCGCCGGCGTCGGGATTCATCTGGGCTACGAACGGCCACAGAGTGGCGGCCGCTCCCACGGCCACGAACGCGTTTCCGGCGATCACCAGAAAATCGCGGCGGTTGGCGTCTTCGACTTCGCTTGCCACGTGGCCCTCCAAAAAATTTCGAGGATGTTCTACTCGCGACGCGCCCGACAGGGAATTGACCGTAGTCAGCCCCGCTCTACTATTTTCGCCGCTGTTGTGCGTTCAGATCTGAACACGCATCAATGCTGCGAAAAAACATTGGGCCAAGCAGGTAGGACAGCACTTAACCGAGGCCTGCCCGCTCCGCAAGGCGCGCGACTTCAATCCAGCGCGAAATGCAGATCTTCCGAGAGCCCCTCCCAGCGCACCAGCCACTCGGCCTTTGTTCTGGCATCGTTTGGGGGGGTGCTCAAGGGTACGCGCCCAGCGCCCAACGGGGCAAAGTGGCGCACAATATTCCCGGCTTCGGGAGTCGGAAAAAGAAAAGCCAATCGCGAACGATCAGCCCTTTTCGAGCAACAGCGTCAGGCCGACGAGCGTTTCGCTGAAGAACTGGATCTCCACCATCTGACGCGTATCTTTGACGATGATGTCCATGTTGGCGCTCAGCGTTCCGCCATCGGTGCTCTGCACCCCGACGCGGAACCCGTGCGGCGTCACGCTTCCGTCGAGGTCTCCGCGCACGTTGTAGACCTCCTCGCTCCATTCGCCGGAGATCGCTCCGTCGGCATGGCGCACGGCGCTCTTCAGCTCGATCTTTCCGCTCTGCGATGCGCAGCGAATGTTCTGGCGCAGCGCGTGGCCCTCGCCCTCGACGAAGTAGGTCGCGCGGCACCGCACGTCTTCCGTCTTGCCGTCCTTGAAGCGAATGCGGCCTCTGCCGCCCCACCATCCCGCGAGGTTCGCGAAGGGGCTCGCGGCCGCAGCCGGGGGCGGGGGTGCCGCGCCGTCCACGGGCTTGGCCGCCGTTGCGCCGAGCAGAGCCGTCGCGAGAACCACGGCGGCGCAAGAGCAGCTTTGCGCGACGAGCTTTTGCAAACGGTTCATACGGCCCTCTCGGTCAGTGGCGCGCGATCTAGATCGCTGAGTCACGCTTCGGGCGGAAAGGGCCCTGAAGCGTGACTCAGCGATCTGAAACCCGATTCCCCTTTTCAACAACGATGACGGGGCGGGGCGCGGATTCAACCGCCGGGGACAAGGAACGGCGCGATCGGCCGTGCCGTGTGTCGATTGCGCCTCACGAGGGACATCGCCGGCAAAGCCGCGTCACGCCTGCCCGAGCCTTGGGGCAGGATCGAACACCACCTACCTACCGGGGTCCGGGCTCAGAGGCCGAGCTTCGTCTTCAGGATCTCGTTGACGGCTGCCGGGTTTGCCTTGCCGCCCGTCGTCTTCATGACCTGGCCCACGAACCACCCGAGCATGGACGGCTTGGCCTTCGCCTGCTCCACCTTCTCGGGATTGGCGGCGATGATCTCGTCCACGGCGCGCTCGATGGCGCCGGTATCGGTCACCTGCTTCATGCCGCGGCTTTCGACGATCTCGGCAGGGTCGCCGCCTTCGGTCCAGAGGATCTCGAACAGATCCTTGGCGATCTTGCCGGAGATCGTGCCGGCCGAGATGAGATCCACGAGGCCGCCGAGCTGAGCGGCCGAGACCGGGCTTTCGTCGACGCCCTTGCCTTCCTTGTTGAGGCGGCCGAACAGCTCGTTGATGACCCAGTTGGCCGCGATTTTTCCATCGCGCGGCTCCGCCGCGACCCCGTCACGTCCCTTCGCGACGGACTCGAAGAAGTCCGCGTTCTCGCGCTCGGCGACGAGCACGGTCGCGTCGTAGGCGGAGAGACCGTAGTCCTTCATGAAGCGCGCGCGCTTCTCGTCCGGCAGCTCCGGCAGGTGCTGGGCAAGGTCGTCCACGTACGCCTGCTCAAGCTCGAGCGGCAGCAGATCGGGATCGGGGAAGTAGCGGTAGTCATGCGCTTCCTCTTTGCTGCGCATGGAGCGCGTCTCGCCCTTGCCAGGATCGAACAGGCGCGTCTCCTGATCGATGGTGCCGCCCTCCTCGATGATGTCGATCTGGCGGCGCGCCTCGACCTCGATGGCCTGGCCGATGAAGCGGATCGAGTTGACGTTCTTGATCTCGCAGCGCGTTCCGAGCGGATCGCCGGGCTTTCTCACCGACACGTTCACGTCGGCGCGCAGATTGCCCTTCTCCATGTCGCCGTCGCAGGTGCCGAGATAGCGCAGGATGGTGCGCAGCTTGGTGACGTAGGCCTGCGCTTCCTTCGCCGAGCGCATGTCGGGGCGCGAGACGATCTCCATCAGCGCGACGCCCGATCGATTGAGATCGACGAACGAATACTCGGGGTGCTGATCGTGGATCGACTTGCCCGCGTCCTGCTCCAGATGCAGGCGCTCGATGCCGACACGCTTCGCCTCGCCGTCGACCTCGATCTCGATTTCGCCCTCGCCCACGATCGGCTGCTTGTACTGGCTGATCTGATAGCCCTGCGGCAGATCGGGATAGAAGTAGTTCTTGCGGTCGAACACGCTCCTGAGATTGATCGCGGCCTTGAGGCCGAGGCCGGTGCGGATCGCCTGGGCGATGCACTCGGAATTGATGACGGGCAACATGCCGGGCATGGCCGCGTCGACAAGCGAGACATGGCTGTTGGGCTCGGCGCCGAACGCGGTGGATGAACCGGAAAACAGCTTGGATTCTGATGCGACCTGGGCATGCACCTCCATGCCGATCACGACCTCCCAATCGCCGGTCGCGCCGGGGATCAGGTCGCTCTGCACCTTCTTGCTCTTGCCGCCGCCCTTTGCGGTGTCCTGCATCTCAGCCGTCTCCTCCCGCCCTGCTCAACGCGGGCGCAACCAATATCCCACAGCGGCCCAAACCAAGCCGAACGCAAACTGCAACGTGAAGAGCGCAGCCTCTCCGCCGAGCGCATGCACCCTGACGAGGCCGACCTGCCCGCTCAGCCAGTAGAGCAGAAAGCCCATGATGGATGCGGCGAACGCGACCACGAGCAGCTTCTGCCATTGATCCGCGCGCCGGCCCATCAGAAACGCCACCGCGATCGTCGCCGGGTTCAGCGCCGCGATCAGCACGAGGGTGAGCGGATCGAACGAATTGATGGAAATCATTTCCGCGGCCCGCCGCTGCTCGCTTCCAGTTTGCGCAGCTTTTCTTCCTCATACTGCACGAACCAGCCGATCATGTTGCGCCATTGGGCGCCGACCATCTCGATCATTTCAGTCGGAAGACCGCGCTGGCGCGCCTGCATCTTCACCTTGTCGATCACCTGCTGGATCCGCCACGGCACGCTTGCCTCGCTCGGATCCTTCTTGAGCTGCCAGGCGCGCTCCACATAGCCGAAGCGCTCGGCGATGAGGTCCACGAGCGCCGCGTCGATGCGGTCGATCTCGGCACGCACCTCGCTCATGTCCGTGCAATCTCCTGGACGCTTCGGGTCCGCCATCTCAGTTGCCTCCGGGGTTCTTGGCACCCGTCCACCATCGCTCGGGCACGCAAATGCGGCCCGCCGCGTTCTCGATCGCTTCGCCGGCCGCGAACAGCGTTCCCTCGTCGAAGGGCTTGCCGATGAGCTGGAGCCCAAGCGGCGTGCCTTCGGTCGAGAGACCGGCGGGCACCGAAATGCCCGGCAACCCGGCCATGTTGACGGTCACGGTAAAAATATCTTCCAGGTACATGGCGAGCGGATCGCCCGACTTCTCCCCGAACCCGAACGCGGGCGACGGGGTCGTCGGCGTCAGCACCACGTCGACCGTGTTCCAAGCCTCGTCGAAGTCGCGCTTGATGAGCGAGCGCACCTTCTGGGCCTTCAGATAATAGGCGTCGTAATAGCCCGCCGAGAGCACGTAGGTGCCGATCAGGATACGGCGACGCACCTCCTTGCCGAAGCCTGCCGCGCGCGTCTTCTCGTACGTCTCGGTGATGTCGCGGCCGGGCACGCGCAGACCGTAGCGCACGCCGTCGT
>DAOMQQ010000070.1:0-11989 GCA_035445405.1 Hyphomicrobium sp. | reverse complement strand
CTCGCGCTCTGGGGCGCCTCGCATAGGTTTGCGAATGTTTCAATCTCCTATCGTGATTTCAGATCGTCGGCCCCGGAGCGGTCGATGGGCACGCCTGAGCGCGACCTACGGGATGCTCCGGAGCATTGCGAGCACAAGAATTCAGAAAAGCGCGTCCGTCAAGGTCGGCGGGTGGGCGCCACCAACAAAATCCGGACCCGGAGCAGCCGATCAGCCCTTCCGACCCAGGACTTCCTGGTAAACGGCCAGATAACCCCGGGTCAGCCGCTCCAGAGTGTAGCGGCTGCGAACGTGGGCGGCCGCCCGGGCGCCCATTGCGGCGCGCTGGGGCTCCGGCCATCCGAGAAGCTCAGCCAGGGCCTCGGCCAGCGCGGGCGGTTCGGCGAAGGGAACGCGCAAGCCGGTTGCCGCCTCAGGCGAGACGTCGGGCGCGGTGAGCGCCACCTCACGGCCGGGGCCGGTGTCGGAGACGATCACCGGGACGCCCATGGCCTGGGCCTCCAAGGCGACGCGGGGCAGGCCCTCGAATTCCGAGATGTTGAGCGAGACGGCCGCCAAGCTGTAAAGCGCGGCCATGTCGCCGACGTTGCCGGGAAAGCGGACGCGCTCCGTAAGCCCGAGCGCGCGCGTGCGCCGGTCGAGCTCCGCCATGTAGTCCTGCTTCTCCACCTCGCCGGCAAAGACGCAGACGAAGTTTTCGATGCCGCGCTCTTTCAGGATGCCGGCGGCTTCGATCAGATGAGCTTGCGCCTTCCGGCGTGTGATGCGGCCGGGGAGCAGCACGATGAGGTCGTCCGGGCGCACACCGATCGCGGCGCGGATCGCGTCGAGACGCTCCGGCGTGACGGCCGCGGGATCGAACCGCGCGGGGTCGAAAGCGCGGTGAATGACCGGGATGCGCTCCAGCGGAAGCCCGTAGCGGCTCTGGATCAGGCCGCGCATGTTGTCGGACACCGAAACCACCCGGTCGGCGCGCGCCATGACGCCGTTGTAAAACCGCTTGATGCGGCCCCGCTCGGAGTATTCCGAATGATAGGTCGTCACAAAGCGGATGCCTGTGACACGCGCGGCGCGAAGGGCACTCCAGGCGGGGGCGCGGCTGCGCGCATGGATGATGTCGACGCGCTCGGAGCGGATGATGTCGGCGAGCCGCTTGCTGTTCTGCCACATCACGAAGGGGTTCTTGGACGCGAGCGGGAGAGTGATGTGGGTTGCGCCGGCGGCTTCGAGCGCGTCTACCATGCGCCCGCCTTCGGACGCCACGAGGGCGCGGTGGCCTGCCGCGACGAGCGCTTCGGCAACCTGCAGACAGCCGAGCTCGGCACCGCCCGCGCGCATACGCGGAATGATCTGAAGAACGGTGAATCGATTTTCCAACGTCTGTCCCTTGCCGGCGCGTGTGCCGCCCACCGTTTTACGGCGCTCGTCGCAGCTTCTATAGACGGAGGGGTCCCAAATGCCAAGTTGACCCCGCGGCCGATCCGCGGTGCCGGAAGGTCTTGGCGAGCACAACGCGAACGAGCAGGAGCAGCGGCAGATGGTGGGCGACGACGTGAGGTTTCTCGACGTGGGCGAGGGCGACAGGCGGCGGCGCATCGCCTACCTCCACGCAGACGCAGACGCGCCAGAGACGGCGAGCCTGGTGTGGCTGACAGGGCTCAAGTCCGACATGGTCTCCACCAAGGCCGAGGCGCTGGCGCGGTGGACTGCGCCGCGTGGGCTCGGTCTCACGCGCTTCGATTACTCGGGCCATGGCCGATCCGACGGCGCCTTCGAAGAGGCGACGGTGAGCGATTGGCTCGAGGAGAGCGAGGCCGTTTTCCGTATGGTGACGACGGGGCCGCAGATCCTCGTCGGCTCCAGCACGGGCGGGCATCTCGCGCTGTTGCTGCTGCGCCGGCTCGTCGAGACGGCGCCGGAGGAGGCGGCCCGCGTGCGCGGCCTCGTGCTCGTCGCGCCGGCCTGGGACCTGACCGAGGAGCTGATGTGGAAGCGCTATAGCGACGACGCGCGCTGCGAGATCGTGGAAACGGGCCGGTGGGTGCAACCCTCGGCCTACGATCCGGCGGGCTACGTCATCACGCGAGCCTTCATCGAGGACGGCCGGCGTCACCTGATCAAGGATGCGGCGTTCGATCCCGGCCGGCCGGTGCTGGTGCTGCAGGGCGTGCGGGACACGGACGTTCCGGTGGAGCACACGCGCGCTCTGGCCAATGTGCTCAGCGGCGATTGGGTGCGGATCACGGAGGTTCCGGACGGCGAGCATCGGCTTTCGCGTCCGGAAGATCTCGCGAAGCTCTATGGGCTGATCGAGGAGTTGGTCTAGAGCCGTTCCGTCCGTAAGCCTCACGGATTGCGGCGAGGCAGGTTGGCCAGCACGAACAGGTTGAGGCCTTCCAGGCGGCGCATCGCAATCCAGTTGATGACCGACATGGAAACGATGGCGGTCGCGGTCGCGATGGCCGCGCCCGTGACGCCCCAGATCGGGATCAGTACGAGGTTGAGCACGACGGAGAGAACGGCAGCGGTCGCGAGCGACAGCGCGCTGGCCCGCTGGTGGCCCAGCATGTTGAGGATCAGCTCGGACGGGCCCATGGACGCCTTGGTGAGGATGCCCGCGGCGAGAATGAACATCAGCGGATAGGCGTCGGTGAAGCCTTCGCCGAAGCTCGCGAGCACGGGATAGCCCATGGCGAGAATGGCGAGCGTGACGGCGGCGGACGGAATGAACGTCCAGCGCACGGCCTGGCCGACGAGGGTTTCGATCTCGGCGCGGTTGCCGAGCGCGGATGCGGCTGCGATGCGGCCCGCGTAGGCGGTGCCGACGGCATAGAGCACGAACAGCGCGAGGGCTGTGGTTTTCGCCGCGGCGTAGTAGATGCCGATCTCCTCCGGCGGGCGGAAGAGATTGAGCAGAAGCACGTCGGCATTGAGGGTGACGATTTCCGAAATGCCGCCGGCGAGCAGCGGCAGCGAGATCTTGAACCACCCGGCATAGTCGTAAGTAGGCGTGGCTTCGGGGACGGTCTCTCGGATGCGCCGCTTGAGCAGAACGGTCTGCATGACGTTTGCGGCGACGACGGAGAAGAACGCCAGCATCATGCCGGTGACGGCGGTGGCCGGGGAGCCTGCAACGAACGCGACTGCGACCATCGCGAGCAAGGCGAGGGGGCGCACGATGAAAGGCGGCACGATCGAGTCCATCGTCCAGCCCTGGCCGCGGCCGAGGCCGTCCTGCACGTCGGTGCGCGTGTAGAGCGGCAGGCAGAGGAAGGCGAGGGCGAGAGGGAGGGCCAGTGCCGCGCTCTCTTGCGTCTGCACGATCCAGACGGCCACGAGACCCAAGAGCGCCACGACGGTCGCGGATGTCGTCGCCACGCGGCGGCCGCCGGCCCAGAGGCCGCGGAAGGCGCCGTAATCCTTGTTGGCGTAGTACTGCGGCGCGAGGCGCATCATGGCCACGTTGAAGCCGAGATGCACGATGCCGCCGAGCACGAGCACGCAGGTCCAGGCGGTGACGAAGAGACCGTATTCGGCTGCGCCCATCCAGCGGGCGAGGACGATCTGCGTCAGGAACAGGAGTGCGGCGCTGCCTGCGCGGACGACGAATACGCCGACGGCGTTCCAGCTTTCGGCATGCCGTTGCCGGCTCGACCACAAGGCTTCGAGGGCGAGGCGCCAGGCGCTCGGGGCTAAAGTTTTGGGGGCATGTGCTTTTGCTTCAATCATGGCGCCGGTGCTCTGCGTTTTCCGCGGACGGCATCGCATCGACGAGGCCCCAGATGAGCGCCATCTGCAGGAAGAAATGGCGCCAGTGATCGGTGTCGATGACGAGGCCTTCGAGGACGACTCCGGCAAAAGCCGCGGTTGCGATGATGAGCGGGCCTTGCAGGACCGTTCGCCGGCGGGCGGCGTAGAGCCCCGCTGCGAGCGTTCCGAGAACCGAGATGACGTAGAGCATGCCGCCGATCCAGCCCGCGTTCAGGAACTGACTGAGGTAGACGTTGTGCGGCTCTTCCTCGTGGTAGCTGTCGCGGAAGGTGTGCGTGCCGATGCCGAACGGGTTTTCGAGAATGAGGCCGACGGCCTTGGCTTGTCCGCCGAAGCGCCCTTCCGGACCGCTGTCGTAGGACTGATCGAAGCTCGCGCGCTCTGACAGGAGGCTGCTGATCGATTCATGGCGTAGTGTGTTCGCAAGCGCCAGGGCGAGCACGAGCGTGCCGAGCGTACCGACCGCAACGAGGCGGACGTGATCTCTCCGACGCCGTGTGGTGACGACAGAGAGCCAGACCGCGATGAGGAGCGAGAAGGCCGCCGAAATCCACGCGCCACGAGAGAACGACAGCAGGAGAGCCAGCATCAGCGGAAAGGAGACGGCTGCGGCAATCGCGGCTTGGCGTAATGGGAAGCGGAGCACGATCCACGCCGTGTAGACGATGGCGGGCGCGAGAGCCGCGCCGAACACGTTCGGGTCCTTGAACGTTCCGCGGGCGCGCCCGTGGTTCGTGAACAGCTCGTAGGCGCTGGGCAGGACGTTGAAGTATCCGGCCAGGCCCGCCACCGCCGCGACAACGCAGGCCAGGGTGTAGAACCGCATCACGAGATGGAAGCGGGGCTCGGGGTCGGCCGCGATGTAACCGGCGAGAACGAAGGCGCCGAGCACGAGATAGAGCGTGACCACCTGGTGGGTAATCGCGGTGTTCATCGTGGTCGACATCGCGCACGCGGCAATGCCGCAGGCGACGAGCACAAGCCACAGCATGAGGTTGAGAATGGCCGTGTGGCCGAAGCGCGTCACGCCGAGCAGAGGGAGGCCGACGATCACGGCCGCCATCAAAATGTCGGCGACGGCGGGCTCCGAGAAGACGATGGCGCTGGTGCCCATCGCGGCGGCGACCGCGATGGCGGCGAGCGTGCTCGCCCGCACGAGCCATGCGCCGGTCTCGCCGCCCAGGGCCACGCGCGATGCCTCGGCGGACGCGCGCAGGGTGCTTCGCCGGCGGTCCGCGGGCCATCCGTTCTTTTGCCGAAACTGGAGCGATGCTGCGGGCACGGGGCTAGTACGCGTTCTTGCCGGTGAGCAGGGCAAACGGAGTTGCGGCGATGATGTAGAGATCCAGCATCAGCGACCAGTTGTCGATGTAATGGAGATCGGCCTCGACACGGCGCTGGATCTTTTCGTGCGTGTCCGTCTCTCCGCGCCAGCCGTTGATCTGCGCCCAGCCGGTGACGCCGGGTTTGACGCGGTGGCGCGCGCAGTAGCCGTCTACGACGGTCTGGTAGAGATCCGAGCTCGCCTTGGCTTCGGTGGCGTGGGGACGCGGGCCGACGAGCGACATCTCGCCCTTGAGGACGTTGAAGAGCTGCGGCAGCTCGTCGAGGCTGGTCTTGCGGATGAAGCGACCCACCCGCGTCACGCGGGGATCGTCGCGCGTGACGAGCTTGCTCGCGGAGGCATCCGCCTTGTCCACGTACATCGAGCGGAACTTGTAGACTTCGATCAGCTCGTTGTTAAAGCCATAGCGGCGCTGCTTGAAGAGGATCGGGCCTTTGCTGTCGAGGCGGATCGCCAGCGCGACGAGCGCCATGACGGGGGCGGCGAGCACGAACAGAGCCGTGCCGACGACGCGATCCTCGACGTTCTTGATGACGCGGTCCCAATCGGTGAGCGGGCGGTCCATCAGGGCGAGCATCGGAACGCGGCCGATGTGCGAATAGGTGCCCGACGCGAGGCGCAGCTTCGAGCTCAAGGCCGAGATGCGGATGTCGACCGGCAGCGTGAAGAGCTGCTTCAGGATCTGCATGAGGCGCACTTCCGCGCTCATCGGCACGGTGACGATCATGAGATCGACGCCGGTGTTGCGGCAGAAGGCGGGAAGCTGCTCGAACGTGCCGAGCTTCGGATAGCCCGCGATGCTGTCGGCCGAGCGGTCGTCGAAGCGATCGTCGAACACGCCGATGATGGAGATTTCCTTGAGCTTGTCGCGCTCGAGCGCGGAAATGAGCGTTTCGGCGTCCGGCCCACCGCCTACGATGACGGTGCGACGCACGAGGCGGCCGGCGTCGGTGAGATGGGCGAGCCCGCGTGCGAGCGTGAAGCGGAACGCGGTCATGAGCACGATGGCGGATACGAGCCATGCGGCTCCGGTCTGCGGCGAGAACGGCGCGATGTTCAGCAGGTATGCGGCACCGACGGTGACGCAGAAGACGACGATCACGCTGCGCAGGATCTTGCGTGCCTGCCGCGCGGGTTCGCGCAAGGCGTGGATCGTGTAGGACCAGTTGCGGCGCAGCTCGAGCGTGGTGGCGACGGCAACAACGGTGGTCCAGGCCGCGATCACGACCGTCGATACCGGAGCGGGTTCGAGCGCTAGGAACGCCAGGACGCCGGTTGCGATCAGGATGGCGGCGTCTGTCGTGCTGGTGGCGAACAGCAGCTTCGGGCGCGAGACGTTGCGCCGGGCATCCGAGCTGAAGATGCGGTCGAACAGGTTCGACGCGGCGCGTGCGAGGCCGGCCGAGAGCTTTTGCCAGCCCGAAGGGCGCGTGTCTCCGTTCGGAGTTTCATGAGTTGCGATGGCCATGGCCGCACGTCCAGGATGGGTAAATTCTTGGCTCCCACCATGGCCGAGCTTTGTCTCGAAGCGGTAAAGGCATCGCGATTCAAAAGCCGAAACACGCGCGTGTGTCTGCGATCCTGGTTAAGGATCGGTAGCGGCGTGCGCCGAAACGAGTCGCTGGAGCGTGTTCCGCCCGTCGGCGGTTCACTCAGAAGTTTTGGGCGTGGAGCGCGGCGGAGCGGCTCGGTGCAAGGCCGCTTTCGAGCGCGGCGGCAAGGGCAGCCGGACCGGCCTTCCGGGCGAGGTCTTCGTCGATGACCCACGCGCGCCAGGAACGGGATCCGTAGATCTTCTCGCACACCAATGTGCCCTGGACGATCCGGCAGGAGCGGTCCGCTTCGAGGCGGAGCGGTTCGCGGCGGTCGTGGCGCATCACGCGCAGGTCGATGGGCTGGATGCTTGCGGACGATCCGTGCAGGTTCACGTCGCGATAAACGCAGGCAAGGCGATGGTTGCAGGCGCCCGCGCGGCGGCCCATCGTGTTGGCGGGGCCAAGCGCGAGCCCGCGCGTGACGGACTTCGCGGGGCGGTCGGCGCCTGATCCGATCCAGCAATTCGCGCCGGAGCAGAGCACGGGGTCGGCGGTTTTCTTTCCGAAGCGGCGAATGCCCGTCGCGCCCGGCTTCATCACGAGAAGAATAGTCACGCGCTCGGCAGGTTTCGCGGCGGGCGGCGCCGTGAGGGAAGCGGACGCACGGTCGCCAGGCACGCCGAGACCCATCGGAGACTTGAGGGCCGCAAGGAACTTCGCGGTGCGCTCCGCTTCGAGCTGGCGGATACGCTCGGCGCGGCGTTCGTGCGAGGCTTCGCGTTCGGCGGCGAGGGCGAGGCGGCGGCTCTCCGCAAGCCGTTCGGCCTCGGCGATGCGGCGTTCCTCCGCGAGACGCTGTTCCTCGGCCAGCCGTCGTTCTTCGGCAATCCTCCGCTCTTCCGCGAGCCGAGCGGCGGCCTCGGCGCGCCGGCGCTCCTCATGCGCCCGCTGTTGCTCGGTGCGGCGCTGCTCCAGAGCCGCGCGCTGACGCTCTTCGTCGGCCCGCTTCTGCTCGGCCAATCGCTCTTCTTCTGCGATGCGTTTTTCTTCGGCAATCCGGGCGGCTTCTGCGCGCGCCTGCTTTTCCTTGGCGCGCTGCTCGGCCGCGATGCGCTTCTCTTCGGCGAGCCGTTTCTCGTCGGCTATGCGCTGGCGCTGCTCTTCGGCGCGAACCTGCTCGGCGATGAAGCGTTCGCGCGCCGCGCGCTGCTCCTCGGCCAGACGGCGCGCCTTCTCGGCGCGCTCCTCTTCGGCAATACGCTTGGCTTCCTGGGCTTCTTCTTCTGCACGGGCCTTGTCGGCAGCGGCCTTGCGCTCGAGGGCCTCAGCGTGCGCGCGTGCCAGCATTTCGGCTTCATCGGCTTTGCGGCGCTTGGCGTCCTCGGCTTTGCGCCGCTTCGTTTCCTCGGCCTTACGGCGCGCGTCTTCCTCGGCCGCGCCGGCAGCAAACCTCTCGGCCAGCGCGTGGCCAGGTTGTTCGGCCTTTGCCGATGTGCTTCCGACGGCAACGCCCAGCCCCAACAGCATCGCCAGAAGCGGCATGGGGTGTCGGGCAATCATGGCGGCCTCGCGTCGAACTACAGCAAAATGAACATTGCGTGCGGAGCGGAAACTCGTTCCGGTTCCGAACATCATCATGCGCATCATCCGCCCGGATTCCGGCGACAAAGAGGATGAATGCTGTCAGTCCGTTCAGGTTCGCGATTTTGCGAGAATGGCCGCGAGCCCTTCGCGGTAGCTTGGATAGGAAAGCGTGACGCCGAGGTCATCCTGCACGCGGGCGTTCGCGACGCGGCGGTTCTCGGCGTAGAAGCTTCTGCCCATGGGCGAGAGTCCGGCCTCCTCGACGGAGATCTCGGGCGGCGGCTCCGTCGCTATGAGCTCTGCTGCGTGCGCGATCATCTCGTGCGAAGGGGAGGGCGTGCCGTCGGTGACATTGTAGACCGTGTGCCGTCCGGCACCGTTCGCGGCGGCGAGAAGCACACTTGCGATATCGTCGACATGGATGCGGTTGAAGACCTGGCCCGGCTTGACGATGCGGCGCGCGGTGCCGTCGCGGAGGTCGTCGAACGCGCTGCGGCCGGGACCGTAGATGCCGCCGAGCCGGAAGATCTGAACACGCTTGCCGTGGTCTGCGCCGAACGCGAGCCAGGCGTTCTCGGCTGCGACACGCCGTTTTGCACGCTCGGAGCCGGGGTTGGGAGCGGCCGTCTCGTCCACCCAGGCGCCGTCCGTATTGCCGTAGACGCCGATGGTCGAGAGATAGCCGATCCAGCGGATAAGCGGTGCGTGGGCGAGGTCGGCTTCGTGAAAGCGGAGGGTGGGATCGCCCTCCTGGTCCGGGCCGGCGGAGACGAGGATGTGCGTCGCACTCGCGAGAGCGCCGGCAACCTTCGTTCCCGGTGCGACGCCGTCGAACAGAAATGCCTCATATCCGAGCGATGCGATCCGGCCCTCGCCTTCCGCCGTGCGCGCGGTGCCTGCGACGTGCCAGCCCAGCGGGCGCACGCGCCGGGCCAGCGCCTCGGCGGTGTAGCCGAGGCCGAAACAGAACAGGCTGGTCATGCATCTCTCCCGGAGGTCCATTCGTTGCGCACGTCGTCGTCCGTCTCGCGCGCGAGGTGGCGAGTGCGCGTTGTTGCGACGCCGTCGGCGGGCGCCAGGCGGCGGAAGGCCCAGACGGCCATCGCGCGCACGAGCGGCGAGGGGTCGGCGAGCAGGTGCGTGACGTGCGGAAGCAGCGAAGCGTCGTTCGAGTTCCCGGCGGCGATCAACCCGTTGCGCACCACGCGGTCGCGGCCTGTGCGCTTCACGGGCGTGCCGCGAAAGCGCTCGCGGAAGGCGGCGTCGTCGAGCGACAGCAATTCTGCGAGCGGCGGATTGTCGAGGTCGTCCATCTGCGCGAGCCGGACTTCCCGCGTCTCGCGAGCATATTTGTTCCACGGGCAGACGGCGAGGCAGTCGTCGCAGCCGTAGACGCGGTTTCCTATGGCGGTGCGGAACTCCTCGGCGATGTGACCTTTGTGCTCGATCGTGAGGTAGGCGATGCAGCGGCGTGCGTCGAGCTGGAAGGGCGCCGGGAACGCCTTGGTCGGGCAGACGTCGAGGCAGCGCGAGCAGGTGCCGCAGTGGTTCCGCTCCGGCTCGTCGGGTGCGATCTCGGCGGCGGAGAGGATCGCGCCGAGGAAGAACCACGATCCGCCGTGGCGGGAGACGAGGTTGGTGTGCTTGCCCTGCCAGCCGATGCCCGCGGCCTCCGCCAACGGCTTTTCCATCAACGGCGCGGTGTCGACGAAGACCTTGACGGGCTTCTCCGTCTGCTGAGCGAGGTAGGACGCGAGTTCCTTCAGCTTGCCTTTCATGACGTCGTGGTAGTCGCGCCGCTTGGCGTAGGCGGAGACGACGCCGTTGAGCGGTTCGGCAAGCGCGTCCATCGGGTTCGTGTCGGGGGCGTAGCTCATCGCCAGCATGACGACGGAGCGCACGTCCGGCCAGAGAACGCTCGGGTCCGCGCGGCGGTCGGCCGTCGTCTCCATCCAGTCCATCGAGCCGTGCCGGCCCTCGGCGAGAAAGGCTTTCAGCCGTTCGCCCGAGAGCGGAATGGCGTCGGGGCGCGTGACGCGCACGATCTCGAAGCCGAGCGCATGCGCGCGCTTGGCAAGAACGGCCTTCATGTCACGCGGCCGGTCGGTGCGGGCGGCGGAGGACGAGCGGGTTTCTCGCGTGTCGCTGGTCGGGCCGCTGGTCGTTTCTGGATGCATCATCAAAAGTCGAGATCGGTATAGACCGGCGCGGGCGCAATGCCCGGCAGCCGGTCGGCGAGAAGCGGACGGAACGACGGGCGGGACTTTACGCGCGCGTACCAGGATTTGGCTGCCGTGTAATCGTCCCAGCGGATTTCTCCAAGATAGTCGATGGCGGAGAGATGGGCCGCTGCTGCAAGATCCGCAAAGCTCATCTCGTCGCCCGCCAACCAACGGCGCTCGTGGGCCAGATGGTTCACGTAGCTCAGGTGATAGCGCAGGTTGGCGCGGATGGCGCGCAGCGCCTCGGTGTCGGGCGTGTGGCCGCCTTCTCCCATGAGGTGCCCGTAGACGCGCTCGTGCAGCAGCTCGCGCGTGGCTTCACGGTCGAGCTTGCCGTGAAACCAGTCCACGAGACGGCGCTGCTCCGCCCGCTCGGCGAGGGAGCCATGGAAAAGCGGCGCGGGACGGCCGTCCTTCTGCATGTTTTCGAGCATCCCGGCGAAGTACTCCGTGATGGCGTAGGAGCCGCAGAGGACGAGCCCGCCTTCGAGCGCAAGCACCGGCAATTCGCCCGCGGGGTTGAGGGCCAGAAAGTCGGTGCGCCATTCCCACGGGCGTTCTTCCACCAACTCGGGGGCGATGCCGATCTCCGCCAGCGCTATGCGGACGGCGCGGGAGCGGGGGCAGAGCCGGAAATGGGTTAGCGTGTGCATGGATTGCGATCCACCCGCATCAAGGTGCTGTCTCCGAGGACGGGACTGACGTCCGGGAATGCCTGAAGTTCTTGCTGCTTCAACTCGGGGGCGATCGGGCCGCTCGGCCGAAGCCGCAGTCCGTTGTCATCAGACCGCCGTTCCCGGAACGTATCCTCGTTTCCGCAAACGTGCTACCGAACCCGCCAACTTGTCCGTCTCCTCCCTTGGGGGGTGTCGCGGAACCCCCTGTTCATCCAGTTGCGTCACGCTCGCCCATTTCCAACCGGAGCGCATCGTTCATGCCGATCTGGCAAGCTATTCTGCTTGGGTTCCTGGAGGGACTGACCGAGTTCCTGCCCGTATCGTCCACCGGGCATCTGCTGCTTGCCGGGCACTTTCTGGGCTTCGAATCCCCGGCCAAGACGTTCGAGGTTCAGATTCAGCTCGGGGCGATTCTTGCCGTGGTCGTCGTCTATTTCGGCAAGCTTTGGCAGATGCTGCTCGCGCTTCCGTCCGATCCCTGGGTGCGGCGCTTCGTCATTTCCCTGTTTGTCGCCTTTCTTCCCGCGGCGGTGTTCGGTGCTCTCCTGCACGGTTTCATCAAGGACGTCCTGTTCGAGAATCCGGTGCTCGTGTGTGCGATGCTGATCGTGGGTGGGTTCGTTCTCCTCGCGGTGGACCGCTGGCTCGCGCCTACGCCGCGATTTGCCGACGCGATGGATATTCCTCCGGCTCGGGCGCTGGGGATCGGCTTGTTCCAGTGCCTCGCGCTGGTGCCCGGCGTTTCACGCTCGGGCGCGACCATCGTTGGCGGGCTGTTGATGGGCGCCGAAAGGCGTGCCGCTGCAGAGTTCTCGTTCCTGCTCGCGCTGCCGACGATGAGCGGCGCGTTCGCCT
>DAOMQQ010000069.1:0-12058 GCA_035445405.1 Hyphomicrobium sp. | reverse complement strand
TCTGCATCTGCGCAACCAGGAGCTTCAGGAAGGCGTCGTAGCCCAGCGTCGACGCGCCCGTGCTTTGGGCGGTCGTATTCTGTTGCGTCCCCGTGGTCGCTGTACTGCTGCCGACGTCCATTATCCAGCCTCCACGATCCTGAGCTCCGCCTGCCTGTTGCGGCCAAGGATCTGATCCTCTACGGGCACGAGCGCCCTCAAAATCTTGAGCGCCGTAAACACCGCGCCCTCCTCCACCTGCCACCGGATCGCCGCCAGGCCCGCAAGGATCTCCGCGTTCGTAAACGCCTCCCGGAGCGCATCCATCGTCTGGTGGTAGATCTCCCGCGTCGTCTCGACGCCGTCCGGTTCCAGCACCATCGTCTGGAGAATGTAATAGAGCTGACGGAGCGGCGTCACGGTCTGCTGCGCGTGAAGAATCTCGTGCTCCAGCAGATAGGGCACGTCGTTGAGAATATCGAACGAGCCGCGGCCGTCCCATGCGAGAACGGCCCCATTGATGAAGATCCGCTCGCCCGGACGTAACGTGACACGCGTCGCGACGCTCATTGCAAGCCCTCCGAAATGGTGCGGGACACGTCGATCAGCCCGGCAAAATTCGCCGAGCGCCCGAGGCGGATCTCCTCGCTCTCGCGCATCACCCACAGGCCCACCGAGATGAGATCGGCCCGGAGCTTCTGCGGCAAGCCGTTCTCGGGCGCGGCGAGATCCTCGATGAAGATCCCCCACAGCTTGCGAACGAAAAAGATGGCATCGATGGCCTCGCGCGAGCCGGGCCCGGCGCGTTCGGCATCCTGCAACATCGCAATGGATCTTTCGAGCGCCGTGCGCTCCTGGAGGCGCGCCTCCCGTGGAGACTCGTCGAGAACCTCGTTATAGGCAATTTTATACATTGGGCATCCTAGGTCTCATTGAGGTGTCCCGACACGCCTCAGATGTACTTCAGCAGGCTCAGATTCTGCAGTCTCGCGGTCAACGCGTAAGCCGTTTCGAGCTGCGTCAGCAGCGCGTTCACCTTGACTTGCGCCTCATAGGGATCGACACCCTCGATCGCGACGATGTGCTCGTTCAGCAACCCCAATTGCACGTCCATGCGATCGTTGGCGGATTTGATGCGCTCCTGCGAGGTACCGAGCGATGCGCGGATGCCTGTCAGGCCGCCTTCCGCCTGTCCGGCCATCCCCATCGCCGTATCGATGACGGCGAGATAGGCGCCCTCGCCGAGCTGGTCGAGCGGCAGGTCGACGATCATCGCATAGGCAGCCGCGAGAAGACGGAATGGCTCCTCGTTGGCATTCGTCGATGTCGCGATCCGCTCGTTGTTCGTGATGCGGTTGGTGATGTTACCGTCCGATGCGCTCGACAGGTTGGCCCAGTTGGGATCGTCCAGGAACAGAGCCTTGAACGGGCCGTCGAGAAACGCCTTCATGTCGGCGGCGCTGATATCGCCCGGCGGGCCGAGCGCAGCAAATGTTGCCGCAACATCCGTCTGCGTCTGCGACCCGGCGTAATCGTTCATCGGCTTCACGTCGGTATTGACGCCCGAGAAGATATACGCGCCATTCACCGCCGTATTCAGCGCCCCCGTCAATGACGTCAACCTGGCCTTGGCGTCGGTCACGGCAACGCCCGAGCTCGACGGCGAAGCGCGCGCGGCCTGCAGCGTCTGCACGAACCCGCCCGCCGCATCGGCCATGGCATTGAGCTGCACCTGGCTGAGCTCGAGACGCGACGCCGCCACCGAGTTGGTGTCCTTGAACGTCTTGAGGCGGTCCATCTCGTTGCGAAGCGAAAGCGTCCGCTCGGTCAGATAGCCGATGCTGAGCCCGACATCCGCATAGCGCCCAGAGTTCGCTTCCTTCTGCGCCTCGGCAATCTTGAACTGCAGGTTCATGCGCGACTCGCGCGTCGCGTTGATCAGGCCCATGGTCGAGACGGGTGTCGTTTTCATGACCTAGCCTACCTGATCGCCTGCAGCAGCGACGTGAACATCGTGTCGATCACGCCGACCAGCTTGGAGGACGTTTGGAACGATCTTTCGAGATCGAGCATCAGCGCCAGCTCCTCCTCGAGGTTGACGCCGGTAAGATTGGAAAACGACTCGTAGGATCTTTGCAGCAGCGTGCTCTGATACGAATAGGCGTCGTCCGCCACCTTTCGCGCTTCCTGCAACCAAGCCGCAGACGAGCCCGCAAACCCGGTGATCGAGGCTCCAGCCGCAAGCTTCGCCGCGGGGTCGAACGCATATGTCGCGTTCATGTTGTCGATCAGCTCATCGATGCGGTCGGTAAAGCTCGCTCCAACTCCCCCATTGTACGTGTAAGCGGCCCCGTTGATGCCGCCGTCCCTTAGCAGCACCGCGTCGCCGCCGAGATCGGGATCGACCGTGGAATTCACTTTGATGGTGCCGGCAAGTCCCGAAATCAGCGTCCCAGCCGGAGGCACAGCCGGCGAGCCGGGCCACGTGAACAGCCCCGTGCGGTCGGGACCGCCACCACCGGACTGATCGCTTTCCGCGAAGGCCGTGATGAGCACGCGCGCCATTTCGTCGAGCTGCGCCTGATAGGTCAGCGAGATGTCGTCGCGCGCCTCGACGAGCCCGACCAGCCGGCCCGACTGAAGCGGCATCGTGGCGTTTGCCCCCGTCACCTGCACCCCGTCGATGACGACGGCATTGCCGGGAACGCCTGGCGTGAGATTGAGCGTGCGTTGAAACTCGACACTCCGCGGCGATCTATCGAACAGCGTCACGCCGCCATCCGTGTAAATGGCCATGTCGTTGTTGTCGCGCATCACCGTGCGCACGCCGATTTCGTTCGACAGGTTTGCGAGGATCTCGTCGCGCTGGTCGAGATAGTCCGTGACGTCCGACCCCATGATCGTGCCCTTCACGATCGTGTCGTTCACGGTCTTGAAATCGGCGAGCAGAGAGTTCACCCGATTGACGGACGCTTGAATGCCCGTCTCGGATTCGTTGCGCACCTGCTGGATGATGCTGGACGCGCCATTGAGACCGTCAGCCAGATCTCGCGCGGAGCGCACGGCCGCCTCCGCCGCGAGCTTGCTGTGCGGCTGAGCGGACAAGGTCTGCAACGCGTTCGCAAAGCTGTTCATCAACGCACTGGGCGATCCGCCGAGCTCGACGTCGTTGATGGTGCCGTTGAGGAAATTGAGCGCGTCGAGACGCGCGCCTTGCGTCGCCGCAGCCGAACTCGACGTCAGCACCTTGCGGAACAGCACCGGCTGCTCCGCACGGATGACCTGCGACGACTTCACGCCGGAGCCGGGCACCGTAACGACGGAAACCGACTTCTTCGAATAGAAGGGCCGGTCCGCGTTGGCAATGTTCCGCGAGACGATCGACGTGCGTTCGCCGGTCACGAAAAGGGACGAGTTCGCGGTGCTTAAGCTTGCCGAGAGGCTCATCGCCTACACCCCTTCCCTCATCCCAAGCGCGTTAGCGCTTGAGATTGACGAGCACGTCCATGAGTTCGCCGCCGGTCTGGAACACCTTGGAATTGGCCGTGAAGGCGAACTGCGATTCGATCATTGTGGTCAGCTCCGTCGCGGTATCGACGGTCGACTTCTCGAGCTGCGAGGCACGAATATCGCCGAAGGCACCGCTGCCCGGGAAACCGAGCTGCAAGCCGCCGGATGTCGCGCTCACCGAGTATACGTTGCCCGCTTCGGGCGTGAGGTTGTCGGGGCTCGGCACTGTGGCGAGCGGGATCTGATAGATCGCCTGCCGTGCGCCGCTGCCGTACACCGCATAGAGCTTTCCGTCCGACGAGAACTCGACGTACTCCACCGCACTCGGCTTGTTGCCATTGAATTCGGTAGCAAGCGGCTGGAAGCCGTCCGCAAGCTCTGTCGTCCCGCCGACATCGATCACGAGGCTCGAGCCGTTGGGCACATCCAACTGGATCGTATTGGGCGTAGGACCAGCCGGCGTCACCGTCGCGAACTGGCCGAAACTGTCGAAGGTCATCGTCGCCGTGCGCAGGGGCGCAGCGGTATAGGGGAACGTCGTCGTTGGATGAGCGGTGCTCGCGTCGAAGATCGTCATTTCCCAGGTGTTGGCACCCGTCTTCGCGTAGTAGACGTCGAGAACCACCTCACGGCCGATGTTGTCGACAACCACCATCGAGGTCTTCTTCGAATCCGGCGAATTGACCGTATTGGTGGACGGAAGTTGACCCGCCGGCACCACTGTCGCGTCCTCGGGTAGGTTGAACGAAAACTTTCCGATCGTCGTCGGCGTCGCCTCGAGCGAGGCACTCGAAACGTTCACCACCTGCAAGCCTGTCGTACCGTTCGCCGAAACGGTCGGCGTCTGCCCTGCGGAGAGGGGATAGCCGAGCAGGTAATAACCGCCCGCGTTGACCAGATTGCCGTCCTGGTCCTTCACGAAAGACCCGGCGCGCGTCAGATAGCTCGCATCGTTGTTACCGGTGCCCGAGCTGACGAGCAGAAAGCCGTTCCCGCTCACCGCAAGGTCCGTCTTAGACGTCGTATAGTCGAAGCCGCCCTGCTGCGTGATGCCGTAGCGGATCTGCGTATCGACGCTGCCCGGCTGATAGCTTCCCTTGCCGCTTTCGAGCACCACGGTCGAGAATTCGACGAAAGACCGCTTGTAACCATGCGTGCTGGCATTGGCGATATTGTCGCCAACCGAAGCCAGACGGTTCGATTGGGCGGCCATACCGGACACACTGGTCCGCATCATGCCGGAGATGCTCATGCGACGGGATCCTTTGAGAAGCGCTCGGACTCCCCAAGTAGATCATCCCCATCTTGCGTGAAGCTGGCGGATGCACAAGCTTCGCTCCGCTTTTCCGACACAGGCTCGACCATCAGCCGGTAGCCGAGATAGCGCTTGGAATCGATCGGATCGTATCCGAGCCGATGCCTCAGCCGCTTCCGAAGCTTGCTGATATGGCTCTCGACCACGTTCTCGTCGATATCCTCGCTGAAGAGGCCATAGACCGAGTTGAAGATCTGGGTCTTGTTGATTCGGCAGCCGCGGTTCGAGACCAGATATTCCAGGATGCGGCGCTCGCGCCTGGGAAGTTGTAGAACCTCTCCACCGATCTCAGGATCGCGCCCGTCGAAGTAGACGCGCATGTCACCGACATCCGTGTAATCAGCTTGTCCGCTCGCGCGCCGGCGGATCGCCTTCACCCGCGCGATGATCTCGCGCACATGGATCGGCTTCCTCACCACGTCGTCCACGCCGGACGCGAACAGGTCGAGCGTCTCCTCCAGAGAACGGCTCTCGTTCATCGCGATCACGGCCGTGACGGACGACCGGCGCCGGATCAGCTTCGCAAGCCCGCAGCGATTGGCGCAATCACCCAGCAGAAAGGCTTCGACAGAGCGCATGTCCTGCTCCGAGACAGCGCTCACCCAGCCCTCGAATTCTCCCGGCGCGAGCCCACACGCCGAGATTCCTTCTCTACTGAACCAGGACGCATACCCTTCCGTTACGGTCACCCGCTCGTCCACGACGACGATCATGTGATGTTCCCCCGGCCATGTCGGCATCCCCCAAAACAACTACGCAAACCCCACGAGTCCGGGATGCAGTGATTTGCGAATCTAGATCAACGTTTTGTTGAGGATTTCTCAGATTTCACATCGAATCATCCTTGATGTGTTGCGGAAAGGGGCCAGTCCCGCGCGGCAGAGTCGGCGCCCGAAGGGTCACCTACGGAGGAAGCGCGCCGCCGCTCTCAAGCTTGGCGCAAGGCGCTTCGTCTTTACTGAACACTGCATTGGGGGGCCTCGGAGCGCAGCGACATGCACCACACGGACGGCCATCCGGCCTGGGCGAGATGGCTGGGCCTTGGCGTTGCATCCGCGCTGACGATCCTCGGAGGCGCCCACGTCGCGCTCGGCAACAGCCCGGCGGCCATCGTCTACGTTCGCCCCGGCATGAATCAGACCGAGCTCCAGTCCGTCCTCGGTCCGCCCCAGTACATCCAGGTGAACGGGCTGCGCCAGGCCTGGCAGTACTGCCCGAACCGCTTCTTCATCCGCTTCCTCGATGCCCGCTGGCGCAAGTACGTGTCCCATCGCGAGGAGATGTTCATCACCGTCTGGTTCTACGACGGACAGGTCGAGCACATGCGCGCCTACCCGGACGGCGTGATGGGCGAATGCCAGGACTTCTTCGCCGCCTTCCGCTGGGAAGATCGGATCGAAGGCATCGGCATCGGTGCCGTCCAGGAGGACTATCTCGAAGTCGACGCGTACGGCCGCTCGATGAAGTGACGGAGCGATCGCTCCCGGGTCACGGCACGTCTCTCCCCGTCACGGCTTCGCCGCGCGCTTCAGGGCGAGATCGATCGCCGCGTTGACCTCCGCCATCGCATGCAAGGCTTCCTCGCGCTGATCCGGCGGCACCCGGTCCGGATGATGATCCGCTGCGAACTGCCGCCTCATCCGCTGGAGATCCTTGGGCGTGAGACCTTTCGCGTCCAGCGCCGCCTTGAGAATGAGCGCGGCCGCGCTTGGCCGCACCACGGGACGCGGCGGCCCCTCGTCGGCGCCATCGTCGTCATAGGCGCGCTTGAGCGCCCCCTGCGCCACATACCCCGACGCAACCATGATGTCGCCGAAGCTCGCCACCGACCGCGCCGCGCCGGATCGCCCGGCCGTCAGCTCCTCGAACGAAACGGGCGCGCCGTCGGGGTCTAGCCGCACCTCGTCGAGCGCCTGCTCGAAGGCATGCTTGCGCTGTCGGCGTCGAACCCGCGTCGGCCAGACCAAGATCGCTCCTTCTCTCGGATGCGCCGCATCCCGCGTTTTCTGCGATCCTGACGCTCTTCGCTTATTCGGACCTTGCGTGCCCCGGGCGCCGCCCGCCGGACGGCGAACGCGCCTCGGCGAGCAGGTCTGGCCGCTTTTCGCGCGTCACGCGCTCGGCTTCGTCACGCCGCCACTTCGCGATCTTCGCGTGATCGCCCGACAGCAGCACGTCCGGCGTCGGCCGCCCCTCCCACTCGCGCGGCTTGGTGTACTGCGGATATTCCAGAAGGCCGTCCTCGAAGCTTTCCTGCGTAAGGCTCTCCTCGGCGCCGAGCACACCCGGCAAAAGCCGCACGCACGCATCCAGCACGACCATGGCCGCCAGCTCGCCCCCCGAGAGCACATAGTCGCCGATCGAAACCTCCGTAATGCCGCGCCCCTCGATCACGCGCTCGTCGATGCCCTCGAACCGTCCGGCCAGGATCATCGCGCCGGGTCCGTCCGACAAGCGGCGCACCCGCGCCTGCGTCAGCGGCTCGCCCCTCGGCGACATATAAAGCAGCGGCAGATCGGGATCGGCCGCGCGCGCATTGTCGATGGCGGCCGCAAGCACGTCTGCCCGCATCACCATGCCCGCGCCTCCGCCCGCCGGCGTGTCGTCGACGGCCCGGTGCCGCCCGATGCCGAAATCCCGGATCTGATGCAGCGAGAGCGACCACAGGCCGGCCTTGAGCGCCTGCCCGACCAGCGAAAGGCCGAGCGGCCCCGGAAACATCTCGGGAAAGAGCGTGAGCACCGAAGCGCGCCACGGCGGGCAACCTCGGTCGGTAGGACGATGTGGCATGTCGGTCTCGGCCAGGAAGCTCCCAACGGCTTGGGAGCGTTACGTTGCCGGACAGTCTAGACCATGATCGCTTCAGGCCCTATCAGCCTGAAGCGTGAATCATCGGTCTGGCTTACGAGACCATGATCGCTTCAGCCCCAATGAACCGCAAGACGCCCGAGCAGAGTTTGCCGCTTCCGCGGAACGCGATTGGAGTGTCGGAGCAGCCTTCAGAAAGGCCGGGCACGGCCCGCGCCTGCGTGCAGCACATCGCCCGCAAACGCGAAAAAGCCGCTGAGAGATCTAAAAATTGCGCACGTCAGCAGACCTCGATTTCGCTCGGCGAGGAAATAGAAATGGTCTTCGAGTCGGAACAAGAGCCCAGACATGACGCTGCCTCCGGCCAAACCGTTATACCGCGCACGAACAAAAAAATTACGCGCCTGCAGTTAACAGATCTTGAACCGAAATTCAGGCGGCCGTGGGACAGCAAAACGGCGAACGTCAGACGCCCTCGACGATCGTGATATCGATCGTGCCGGCCCCTGCGCGCAGCGCCTTGGCCTCTGCATATTCCGGGCTCGTCGCATATCCGAGCGCGTGCTCGTAGCTCGGAAACTCCAGCACGACGTTCCGCTGCGTGCCGCTGCCTTCCACGATCTGGCACTTGCCGCCACGCACGATGGGCCGGCCCTCGAACTTGTCGAGCGCGATCTTGGACTTGGCGACATACGCGCCCCACTTCTCCGCGTCCGTCACGACGGCATGCGCAATGACATAACCCTTGGCCATGGATGATCCCTTCCCAGTCGATGTTTGCTCAGTGATGTGTCGTACCGCCGACGCCACGCTTGACGAGCGCTTCCCGGATGTGGTGGACGAAGGTCTGCGCGGCCACCTTGGGATCGTCGGCCTGCGTAATCGGCCGCCCGACGACGATGTGGTTGGCGCCCGCCATGATCGCGTGATCCGGCGTCATGACGCGCTCCTGATCGTCCGTCGTGCTGCCCTGCAGGCGAATCCCAGGCGTGACGATCAGAAAACCCGGCCCCGTCACCGCGCGAATACGCGCCGCTTCCTGCCCCGACGCGATCACGCCGTCGCATCCTGCCTTGTAGGCAAGCTCGGCACGCCGCAACACCAGCTCGGGCGGCGACAAGGTCGATCCCTGCTCGACCAGATCCTCGGCCGTGAGATTGGTCATCACCGTCACGGCCAGAATCTTGAGGCGGCTGTCGCCCCGGCCGGCCACCGCAGCCTTGAGCGTTTTGAGATCCTGGCCGTGCACGGTCAGGAAATCCACATCGAGCTCCGTCGCGTTGGCCACGGCGCGCTCCACCGTATTGCCGATGTCCAGAAGCTTCATGTCGAGAAAGACGCGCTTCCCCGCGCGCCTCAGATCGCGCGCAAAGTCGAGCCCGCCCACGAACAGAAGCTCAAGCCCCACCTTGTAGAAGGAGACGGACTCGTCGAGCTCGGCAACGAGCCGGCGCGCCTCTTCGACGCTCGGCATATCGAGCGCAACGATCAGATGGTCGCTCGCTGGACTGATCATAGCTGTCACCCGTGCAGAACGTGCGCAGCGCGCGCCAGTTTCTGAATGAGCCGCTTGAAGTTTTCCTGACTGTCTTTGTTCTTCAAGTGGCCGTTGCTCTCGAAGGCCTCCGACGCCCGCGCCACCGCGAACTGATCGGGCAGCACCAGCGCGCTCAAGCCCAGCTCCAGCACCGTGCGCACCGTGTTGAGACCGCGAAGCCCTCCCATGCCGCCAGGAGATACCGAGCCGAGCGCGTACACGCGCGTCTTGAAGACGGCAAGCGGCTCCTCCCCCTCGATGCGCACGCGGCTCACCCAATCGAGCGTGTTCTTGAGAAGGGGCGCAATGGAGGCGTTGTACTCGGGGCAGGCGATGAAGATGCCCGTATGCACCTTCATCAGCGCCTCGAGCTTGCGCGCATTTTCCGGCACGCCCTCCAGCGCTTCCAGGTCACCGTCGTAAAGCGGCAGCGGATAGTCGCCGAGATCGGCGAACGTCGCGGCAAGCCCGTTGGCTTCGGCAATCTCCACGCCAAGCTGTGCGAGCCGCTTGTTGTAGGATGCGTTCCTTGCACTGCCCGCAAAGAAAAGAAGCTTGGTCGACGACAGGCTCATAATCCCTCCGTGAGCACGTACCGACGAGACAAGGGGATCAGCCGCCCTTTCCGTCAAAAAAATCCTTCACACGCGCGAAAAACCCGGCGCTTTCGGGACTCGTATCCTTGTGGCTCTCGGTCTCGAACTCTTCGAGCAGCTCGCGCTGGCGCCGCGTGAGGTTCTTCGGCGTCTCCACGTCCACCTGGATGTACATGTCGCCCACCTGCTTCGAGCGCAGCACCGGCATCCCCTTGCCTTTGAGGCGG
Source organism: Hyphomicrobium sp. (assembly GCA_035445405.1). Lineage (GTDB taxonomy): Bacteria > Pseudomonadota > Alphaproteobacteria > Rhizobiales > Hyphomicrobiaceae > Hyphomicrobium_C. The sequence continues at coordinate 2,086 of DAOMQQ010000069.1, read as the reverse complement.
AACTGCTTGCCGCTCGACGTCCCCTCCGGAATGCGCACGCGGCTCGCCGTGCCGTCGAGCGTCGGAACCTCGATCTGCCCTCCGAGGGCCGCCGTGGTCATGGAGATCGGCACGCGGCAAAAAACGTCGGCGCCGTCCCGCTGGAAGAACGAGTGCGGCTTGAGCGAAAGGAAGATGTAGAGATCGCCCGGCGGCCCGCCGCGCACGCCCGCCTCGCCATCGCCGACAAGGCGCACCTTCGTGCCGTCCTCGACGCCTGCGGGTATGTTGACCTGAAGCGTGCGCTCGCGCGTAACGCGCCCCGCACCGTTACAGGCCGGACACGGATCGTCGATCACCTCGCCCCGCCCGATGCATGTCGGGCACGTCCGCTCGATCGTGAAGAAGCCCTGGCTCGCGCGCACCTTGCCCATGCCGCCGCAGGTTGGGCAGGTCACCGGCTTTGTGCCGGCTTTTGCGCCCGTTCCCGAGCAGGTGTCGCATGCGATGCTCGTGGGAACGCGGATCTCGGCCGCTTTGCCGGAAAAGGCCTCTTCCAGCGTGATTTCCATGTTGTAGCGGAGATCGGCGCCCCGCTCGCGGGAGGATCCTCGGCGCTGGCCGCCGCCACCGCGCCGTCCCCCCATGAACTCGCCGAAAAGATCGTCGAAGATGTCCGACATCGAGGACGCGAAGTCGGGCCCGAACCCGCTATGGCCGCGTCCGCCCCCCTGCTCGAACGCGGCATGGCCGAACCGATCGTAGGCCGCCCGCTTCTGCGGATCCTTGAGCGCTTCGTACGCCTCGTTGAGATCCTTGAAGCGCTGCTCGGCATCGGTGTCGCCGGGATTGCGGTCGGGGTGGCACTCCTTGGCCAGCTTGCGGAACGCGGACTTGAGATCCTGCTCACTCGCTGTGCGCGGAACGCCGAGGATGTCGTAATAGTCGCGTTTGGCCATGGGACGGCATTCTATCGGGCAGAGCGCTCGGGGAAGCAAGACCTATGGCTGAGCAATTGGCTCGTCGATCGCGCCGGGCTCGCCGCTCACCCCTGGTGGCTCGTGCAAAAACGGGCTCATGTACGAAAAAGGCCCTCCTCCCACCGAACCGCGGCATGAGACGCGCGGCAAGCGGGAGGAGAACCCTGGAGATGCGGGCTGTTATGCCTGCTTCTTGTCGTCCTTGACCTCTTCGAAATCGGCATCGACCACGTTGTCGTCGCCGCCCTTCGAAGGGCCGTCGTCGCCGGAGGACGCATCGCCATCGCCGCCCTTCGCGGCATAGATGGCCTCGCCGATCTTCATCGCGACCTGTGCAAGCGCCGTAGTCGTCGATTTGATCTCCTCCGCGTCGTCCTTCGCGAGCGCGGCCTTCACGGCCTCGATCGCCTTTTCGACGTCGGATTTCACGGCAGCAACGGCCGCGTTGGACTCGTTTTCCTGAAGCTGCTTCTCCGTTGCGTGAACGAGCGCCTCGGCCTGGTTCTTGGCCTCTACCAGCTCACGCTTCTTCTTGTCGTCGACCGCGTGCTCCTCGGCCTCCTTCACCATGCGCTCGATGTCGGAGTCGGAAAGACCGCCCGAGGCCTGGATGCGGATCGACTGCTCCTTGGCGGTGGCCTTATCCTTCGCCGACACGTGCACGATGCCGTTCGCATCGATATCGAACGTGACCTCGACCTGCGGCACGCCACGCGGCGCCGGCGGAATGCCGACGAGATCGAACTGGCCGAGCAGCTTGTTGTCGGCAGCCATCTCGCGCTCGCCCTGGCTCACGCGGATGGTCACCGCGTTCTGCCCGTCTTCCGCCGTCGAGAACACCTGGCTCTTCTTCGTCGGAATGGTCGTGTTGCGGTCGATCAGGCGCGTGAACACGCCGCCCAGCGTCTCGATGCCGAGCGACAGCGGCGTGACGTCGAGCAGGAGAACGTCCTTCACCTCGCCCTTCAGCACGCCACCCTGGATCGCCGCGCCGATGGCGACGACTTCGTCCGGGTTGACGCCCTTGTGCGGGTCCTTGCCGAAGATCTCCTTCACGACCTGCTGCACCTTGGGCATGCGCGTCATGCCGCCGACGAGAACGACCTCGTCGATCTCGGCAGCCTTGA
>DAOMQQ010000068.1:0-12215 GCA_035445405.1 Hyphomicrobium sp. | reverse complement strand
CCGGCATGAACGCACCCGCCCTCAAGGTGGTCGACGCAAAGGCCGAAGCCGCAGCCGCCGAGGCCGCACGTGACGCCCACGAGGAGGCGCTGAAAGAAGCCGCCGCAACCGCACCCGCGGCGCCCGCACCTCAACCTGCCCAGCGCAGGAAAAAGGTGACGAAGCGCGCGAAGGATGAGTGGGACCGCTTCACCGTCGATATCTGGATCACGAACTTCAACTGGGTCGAGTTCGGCCTTTACCGGCACACGCGCAACCGCGCGAAGTCGCGCCAGTTCACGACCGACATGGACATCTTCGGCGAGATCATCGAGGACGGAAAGCGGACCGGCCTGTTCGGCTATCGCGAAGACGCCTGGAAGAAGGCCGATGGCATGCACAAGCGCCTCGTCTTCCGCCTCTTCACCGACAAGCTCAACTGGCGCGCGACCATGGATCTCATGATCGGCCGCTCGCTGCAGCAGACCATCGGTGCGCGCGGCATGCCGGTGATGACCTATTCAATCAACACCGACGACGACAACTACATCGTCTATCTGGAGCGCTCGGCCAACAAGTGGCCCTTCATGCCGGAGAACTTCTCGTTCTTCATCATCGGCAAGGACGGCAAGCCGCAGTTCTACCGGCTGAAGCGCGCCTTCATCAACCTCGGCGGCGACTACACGTTGATCGACCAGCATGGCCAGGTCGCGGGTTACCTCGACGGGCGCGTGTTCTCCATCGGCGGCAAGTGGAAAGGCCAGGTCCGCGCGGGCGCCGACCGGCGCTTGCTGACGATCATGAAGCTGTTCGGAGCGACGCTGATCTTCAACTGCGACGCGCGCCGCCACATGAAGCGGCTCTATAAGGACATGCTTGCAGGCAAGATCGAGCCCGCCCTGGAGCGTCAGGAAGCCGATCTCTACATGAACCCGCGCCGCATTCGTTAGATCACGTTATGCGCAGCATAGCTTTCCGCTTGGAGCTCGTTCCTGAACCCGTTTTTATTCAGAGCTCGAAGACCCCGAAACCGGCGCGATAGCGCCCGGGAGCAAGGCGACCCGCGGCAAATGCCGCGGCCGACCACAAAGCACCACGCGCCCTAAGCGAAGCTTCCCTCGGCTTGTGTACGAAACAAAAGACGCGAAGCGCCGTCAGTGGAGAGTCACTGTCGCTGTATCGTCGGAAGCCTGCGTCTGCTGTTGCTGGATCTCTGCGGGTGTCGGCAATTCGCCGACTGCCGCCTCTCCAGCGTCTGCCGCGAGCGAACGGTCGATCTCCTTGAGGCCCGACACGAACGCGTTCAGCCGTCCTGAAATCTTCTCGATGAAATGATCGGCGAGCGTGGGATCGTCGGTCATGTGCGCAAGCATTTCCGATCGCGTGATCCGGAGCGCCCGCACGGGCGTGCGCGCAACCACGGTCGAAGCGCACGCCGTTTCGATCAGCATCGTCATCTCGGAGATGAGCGCCCCCGCCGGGATCGCCTCCGCGCCGTCGCCGAGGCCCGGCCCCTCCGTCCGCACCGCCTCGCCGGACACGACCAGCACCGCCGCATCCGGCTCCGCGTTGGCCGCGACGATCACGTCGCCCGGCTTGTAGACGATACGGTCCGCACGCCGCGCGATCTCCGTGAGCTGAAGCGGCTTCAGCCCCTGAAACAGCGGCACGTTGAGAAGAGGAAGCACGAGCGCATCGAGTGCCATCGTCAGAACCCCGCAAAACCAGCACAACACCGCCCGCACGGCGGCTGAAAACTGGCCTGAGGCTCGGGTGATTCGGCCTATCCGGTCCAGGCGCTCGTGTGCGCCTGTTGATGGGACGTGAACAACCTGTTCAAGCCGAGAGCTTGTAGCCGCCCGTCTCGGTCACGAGGATTTCGGCATTCGACGGGTCTTTCTCGATCTTCTGCCTCAGGCGGTAGATGTGCGTCTCGAGCGTATGTGTCGTAACGCCTGCATTGTAACCCCAAACCTCGTGCAGCAGCGTCTCGCGCGAGACGACCTTGTCGCCCGTCCGGTAGAGGTACTTGAGGATCGCGGTTTCCTTTTCTGTGAGCCGGACCTTGCCCCCCTTCTCGTCCACCAGAAGCTTCGAGGCCGGCTTGAAAGTATAGGGCCCGATCGTGAAAACGGCGTCCTCGCTCTGCTCGTGCTGGCGAAGCTGCGCACGGATCCGCGCAAGCAGCACGGCGAACTTGAACGGCTTCGTCACGTAGTCGTTCGCACCGGCATCGAGACCGAGGATCTGGTCAGCGTCGCTGTCGTTCGCCGTCAGCATGATGATCGGGCTCTTGAAGCCGCCCTTGCGCAAGAGGCGCACGGCCTCACGCCCGTCCATGTCCGGCAACCCGACGTCGAAGACGACGAGATCGGGATGTCCGCTCTTGGCGGCTTCGATCCCGGCACCAGCCGTCCCCGCCACCGACACGTCGAACTCGTCGTGCAGGTCCAGCTGATCTTGAAGAGACCCGCGGAGATCCTCGTCGTCGTCAACGAGCAGGATCTTGCGTGCGGCACTCATGGCATCGGGCTCCAATCATAGGGTTGAAGGGCGCACCCCTCTTAGCACCTGTACCCAGACTGAGGTAGGGTGCCGTGACCAGCCGCCCGGCGGCAGTCCACGCCTGGTGGAAAAAGGGGGCCGTCATCGCAGTCCGCAAGATCGTCGTGAGGAGCACGAACCCGCGAAGCCAGCAGGGTCGGCTGACATGCGGCAACCTCGTTGTGCGGTGCGCTCTGGGGCGCGGCGGCATCTTGGCCCTGAAGCGCGAAGGCGACGGGGCAACGCCACGCGGCCAGTTTCGCCTCGAAAGCGCCCGCTACCGCTCCGACAGGCTCCGCTGCCCGCGCACCGCGGTCCCGCTCTCCATCACACGCACCGACGACGGATGGTGCGACGCAGCAAACGACCCCAACTACAATCGCGCCGTCACCCATCCCTATCCGGCGAGCGCAGAGAAACTCTGGCGCACGGACGGGCTCTACGACGTCTTCGTCGTACTCGATTACAATCGGCGCCCGCGACGCCGCGGCCGGGGAAGCGCGATCTTCCTGCATGTCGCCGGCGAAGGCCTGGCGCCCACCGAAGGCTGTGTCGCCCTCGCCCGCCGCGACCTCCTGAAGCTCCTGCCGCTCGTCAACCGCAACACCCGCCTCGTCGTCGTCTGAACATCTCGCAGCCCGTGTCCACCTGAGCAGTATGCGGCCTTGGGCCCGAAGGGCCTCTGGCGCCAAGGGCGCCCGCGACAAGTGCCGCGGCCATCAACCCGGCACCCGCTCTCTTACCCGAAGCTTCTCGCCCCTTGCGTCCGAATACAAAAAAGAAGCGCGAAGCGCTCGGGAAGCGACTGCGTCCCCGGCGCAAGTGCGCCGGCCATCCACCCGCACAGGGCTGCTTATTCGAAGCTTTCCGCAACTTGTGTTCGAACAAAAAAGGCCCAGCGTTTTTGCGCCGGGCCAAGTTTGGAGCACGTCTAGGGGAGACGCGTGCTCGGGAGAAGATCTCGGAGAGGGCCTGGCAGCCGAAGAGCCAACCCGCCCGACCCGTCTGCACAGGACAGGCCCATCGCTCATGCTGATTTCAAAAGCCGTGCCAGCCCCTTTAAGGGGACCAACGCCCTGACATTGCTGAAAATGTTGAAGTCGCGGGGCTCCAGCCCGCCGTTCGCGGCCGCTCAAATTCTAGGCAGACGGCCGTCCCTGGCTTGGTTTTTGAGCAGGGCAACCCGCGGCTCCTTGCTCCGCATGGACTGCCGCGGCCATCCACACCGCACCCCGCCGCTTATCCGAAGCCTCTCGCCGCTTGCGTACGAAAACAAAAACAGCCCCGGGGTTCGAGAACCCCGGGGCCACCCCACCGGCAGGCCAGCAAGGTTCAGTGCACCACCTCGCCGTGCAGGTTGACGTCGAGGCCCTCGATCTCCACCGGCTCCGGCACACGCAGGCCGATCGTGTACTTGAGCACGATGAGGATCACGAAGGTCGCCAGCGCACACCAGATGATCGTGGCGAGGATGCCGTAGATCTGGATCCAGACCTGGGCGAAGTTGCCTTCGAGCAGGCCGGCCGTGCCGCCGATCGCTTCGACCGCGAACACACCCGTGAGGACCGCGCCGACGATGCCGCCGATGCCGTGCACGCCGAACACGTCGAGGCTCTCGTCGTAGCCCATCGCCTTCTTGACCGTCGTCGAGAAGAAGAAGGCCGCAAAGCCCGCGCCGATGCCGATGAAGAGACCGCCCATCGGATCGACGAAACCGGCGGCCGGCGTGATGCCGACGAGGCCGGCAATGGCACCCGACGTCACGCCGAGTACCGTCGGCTTGCGATGGAAGATCCACTCGGCGACCATCCAGGTGAGACCGCCAGCCGCGGCAGCGATCTGCGTGACGAGCGCGGCCATGGCGGCGGAATCGTTGGCGGCCGCTGCGGAGCCCGCGTTGAAGCCGAACCAGCCGACCCACAGGAGCGAGGCGCCGATCAGCGTCAGCACGAGGTTATGCGGCGCGAGGTTCTCGGTGCCGTATCCTTTGCGGCGGCCGAGCACGAGCGCAGCAACGAGACCAGCAACACCCGAGTTGATGTGAACGACCGTGCCGCCCGCGAAGTCGAGCACGCCGTCTTCCGAGAGGAAGCCGCCGCCCCAAACCCAGTGGCAGACGGGCGCGTAGACGATGAGGCTCCACAGCACGAGGAAGATGAGCAGGCTCGAAAACTTCATGCGCTCGACGATCGAGCCGATGATGAGCGCCGGCGTGAGGGCAAAGAAGGTCAACTGGAAGACGATGAACAGCGACTCGGGGATCGTGCCCGACATCGCATCCTTGGTCAGATGCCCCAGCATGACCTTGTCGAAACCGCCCATGTAGGCATTGAGCGCTCCGCCGTCACCGAACGCGATCGAGTAGCCCGCGACCATCCACGTCACCGACAGCAGACACACGGCGGCAAACACCATGGCCCCCGTGTTGAGGACGTTCTTCTTGCGCGTCATACCCGCATAGAAGAGCGCGAGGCCGGGAATGGCCATCATCAGAACCAGGACGGCCGACGTGAGCATCCACGCCGTATCGCCGGCGCTGAGCGCCGGCTCCGCCGCCGCTGCCGGTGCAGCGGGCGCAACGACCTCCTGCGCGAAGCCGGGCCCGGCGACGAGCGCGAGCGCAAGACCGGCTGCGAGGGCCAGCGTCGAGCGCGAGAACAAGCTTTCCTTCATGTGGTGAACTCCCCTGTCATCCAACGTGTAAGCGAGCCGCATTTCAAAGCGCCGCATCATTCGATTCCCCCGTGCGGATGCGCAGGGTGTGCTCAATCGACGAGACGAAGATCTTGCCGTCGCCGATCTGGCCGGTCTTGGCGGCCTTCACGATCGACTCCACGGCCTTGTCGACAAGCGCATCGGCGACGACGACTTCGATTTTGATTTTCGGAAGGAAGCTCACGGCGTATTCCGCGCCCCGGTAGACTTCCGTGTGACCCTTCTGGCGGCCGTACCCCTTGACCTCGGTGACCGTCATGCCCTGGAGGCCGATGTCGGTCAGACCGGACCGCACCTCCTCGAGCTTGAACGGCTTGATGACGGCAGTGATGAGTTTCATTGGAGAGCACCCCTTGGTTTTGCCCCGCCCTCTGTCCGATGACGCGAGACAGGCCTCCGACATGCATGCCGCCGGGGATCCGGCAGCAATCGGCAGGTACAGAGTCAAGAGCTGTGCCAAGTTCGAAAGTATTGATTAAGCTATTGATATAGATATCAATTTAGAAACGAGAAGTCGCCGGACAGGCCATTCGGCGCCCATCCGGTGCACAAAATTTATGCAGTGAACAAGGTTTGCCTGCTATTTGACCACGAACGCGGTCTGGCGCTTCCGGATCAAACCTTCCTGCGCCGCGGACGCCACGAGGCGCCCGTCCCGGGTGAAAAAGCTGCCGCGGCAGAACCCGCGCGCACCCGATGCGCTCGGACTATCCTGCACGTAAAGCAGCCACTCGTCCGCGCGGAACGGACGATGCAGCCACAGCGCATGATCGAGACTGGCAAGCTGGACATCCTCGTCGAACAACAGCTTGCCGTGCGCGATCAGCGCCGTGTCGAGCAGCGTGAAGTCGGAGGCATAGGCCTGCACGCACTGATGCAGGGCCGGATCCTCGGGCAGCGTCCCGTTCGCCTTGAGCCAGATCGATTGCCGGGCAGGTTGCGGCTCCCGCGCAAGGTACCGCGAAACGTCCACGGGCCTGAGATCGACCGGCTGCGCCCGCTGCCAGTAGCTGCGCATATTCTCGGGCATCGTGTCCGTAAGCCGGTGCATCAGCTCAGACGCCGAAGGAAGCGTCTCCGGCGGCGGCACCTCCGGCATTTCGAGCGCATGCTCGTAGCCGTCCTCGTGCTTCTGGAAAGACACGCTCATGGTGAAGATCACGCGCCCGTGCTGGATCGCCTTCACCCGCCGCGTCGAGAAGCTGCCGCCGTCCCGCGTGCGCTCCACCTCGTACAGAATGGGAATGTCGGGATCGCCCCCGAGTAGAAAATAGGCATGCAGCGAATGGGCCGTTCTCGGCTCCTCCACCGTTCGCACCGCCGCCACCAGCGCCTGGCCCAGCACCTGCCCGCCGAACACGCGCTGCCGGCCCGCCTGCGGGCTGAAGCCCCGGAACAGGTTGACCTCGAGAGGCTCGAGATCGAGCAGCCCTACGAGCTCGTCGAGGGCACTCTGACCTTCCGCCCGTGCGGCTGACATCTCGCGTGACATGGAGCTTCCCTGCATTTGATGCTATCGAAGCAGGACGATGGGCCGCGGCCCTTAGCCGGTCAAGGCCGGCGCGGCGACCCATCGCACGACGGCCATCCGTCGTTTCACCCTTTGGTTTGGATCAACGCCTTGCCCGACACCACGACCGGCGCGACACCCGCCACCCGCTTCGACGTCGTCGTCTCGGGCGCGAGCTTCGCCGGGCTCGCGCTCGCACGCGCGCTGGTCACAGCCTTCGGCGACGACATCCGCATCGCCATCGTGGACCTCAAGCCCCGCACGAGCGGAACGCCGGCAACCGACGACGCCCGCGCCTTCGCCCTTTCGGCCGGCGCACGGCGCATGCTGGAGACGCTCGGCGTCTGGGCCGACCTCGCCCCCGTCTCGCAGCCCGTCACAGAGATCCAGATCACGGATTCGAGCCTCGATGCGGGCGTCCGCCCGATCCTGCTGACCTACGACAATCACCTGGAAGCGGGCGACGCCTCGGCCCCGCGTGAAACCGCAAGCCACATCGTGCCGGCGCCCGCACTCGAACGCGCGCTTACCGCAACCGTCGCATCGGCGGAGAACGTCCGTCTCATCGCGCCCGCCGGCATCGCCCGCTTCGCCGACACCGGCGCGGGCCTGTCGATCACGCTGGACGACGGGCGGGAGATCGCAGCCCAGCTCCTCGTCGGAGCCGAAGGCCGCCGCTCCGCCTCCCGCGACCGCGCCCGCATCAAGACCGTCGGATGGGATCACGGCCAGACGGCGATCGTCACGACCATCGCACACGAGCGCCCGCACGAGGGCCGCGCGATCCAGCACTTCCTGCCGGCGGGCCCGTTCGCCATCCTTCCGCTGCCCGAAAATCGCTCGTGCCTCACCTGGACCGAGGACGCCGCCGAAGCCCGGCGCATCCTGGCGCTCGACGACGCAGGCTTCCTCGCCGAAGTCGAAACCCGCGTCGCCGGTCGGCTCGGCGCCCTCACGCTCGCGGGTCCCCGCCAGTCGTGGCCGCTGGCCACACATCTCACGCGCGCTTACGTGGCCCCGCGCTTCGCGCTCGTCGGAGATGCTGCCCACGGCGTGCATCCGATCGCCGGCCAGGGCGTGAATCTCGCGTTCCGCGACGTCGCTGCGCTCGCGGAGATTGTCGCCGATAGCCTGCGGCTCGGCCTCGATCCTGGCAGCCTCGAAGCGCTCGGCCGTTATGAGCGCTGGCGTCGTTTCGATTCCGCGATGTCGGCCGCCGCCTTCGATGGCTTGAACCTGCTGTTCTCGAACGATTGGCTCCTGCTGCGCGCCGCGCGCGATTTCGGCCTCGGCCTCGTCGACCGCATGCCGGAGGTGAAACGCCGCCTCGTCGCCGAAGCCGCCGGCCTCACCGGCGACCTGCCTCGCCTCTTCAAGTCCGAACGGCTTTAGACCATGATCGCTTCAGGCCCTATCAGCCTGAAGCGTGAATCATCGGTCTCACCAAAAAGATAGAGCGTGATCCCGATTCAATCGAAAATGATCACGCTCTAGCGCGCGGCCTCCGCGAAGCACTGGGTCCCGGCTCTCCGCTTCGCTCCGGTCGGAATGACAGGATGTACGCGCGTCGGTCTCTCAGGTTGTCATCCCGGCCGAAGTGGAGCGCAGCGGAACGCAGAGCCGGGACAGGGGCCGCGCGCTCAATCGCCCGCTTCTGCATCACCCACGTCCACCTCGTCCGGCGGTGCGATCACGACCACGCCGTCCGCGAGATCCACGCGCACGACGACAGCTTCCGTCATCGGATAGAGATCGGTCCGTTTTGCCCCATCGGGCCGCACTTCGAGAATGTCGCCTGCGCCGTAGTTCAGCACGGCAACCACCTCTCCCAGAGCCGCTCCCGTCTCCGTGACGGCCGCGAGCCCCACGAGATCGGCGTAGTAGTATTCCCCGTCCTCTGCCGGCGGCAGGCGATCGCGCGGCACATAGAGCGCCACTCCCTTGAGGCGCTCCGCGCCGTTCCGGTCGCCGACGCCCACAACTCGGCAAATGATCCCCTTCGCGGTCGCCCCTTCGACGGACAACGTGAACGTCGCGTGTCCGGCTTCGTCCTCGAGCGGTCCGTAATCGGCAATCGCACCCGGCTCGGCCGTGTAGCTCCGCACCAGCACCGCGCCGCGGATGCCGTGCGCGCCCGTGATGTGCCCGAGCAGCACGCGCCGCGCCCCGCCGCCCTCGCTGGGCCGGTTATCGTCTGTCATGAACCTGGATCGCCGCTGCTCTGTTATTTCGCGAGGGGCCCCATGAACCGAAGCTCAACGGCCACCGGCGCCCCCGCGATTTCGACCACCGCCGACGAGATCGGATGCCTCGGCCGGAAGCGCCCAGACACGTCGACGAACGCTCCTTCCGGCCCCGCCGCAAGACCCGTCAGCAGAACACCATGCGGCGGGATGGCGAGTTGAACCTCGACCACGGCCTCGCCGCAGGCCGGATCATAATGGTAGCGGCCTCTGAAAACACCCCCGTGCGGATCGGAGCCGAGAATGAGCCCGCCCCGCAGAACGGCGAGACCTTCGGAGGCGAATTGCTCGGCTCCCGGGACTGCGGGCGCCTCGAAACTCAAACCGTAAACGCCATCGTCGATCATCGCCGGCACGCCACCTGCGCTCGCTCGGACCGCCGGACACCTCGCGAAAAGGTCCGTCAGTCGATTGTATCAGATATACGAATACCTACTACGGATTGCAGGCAGCGAAGCGGGAATCGGTCTGCATCCTTAAATGCAGCCGACGGCGTCATGGCCTGAGGCGTCCGGCCTACTGGAGGCGCTCGATCCGGTTACCGATCGCGAGCGCATAGATCCAAAGCCTGCGCTCCGCCCGCGTCCAGGTGTCGGTATCCGGCTTTTCGTCCAGAAGCTCGCTCCCGCGGACAAGCGCGTCCGAGCGCCGATCCCACCAAGCCGCCTCGTCGTCGCTGAGATTGGTCCTCAAAGTCGCCATGGAAGGTCCCCCGTGTGCTGCAGGGACGCGTCCCGCGCGGCGCCGACCGGCTGGCCACCCTGCTCCCCTCGTTCGCCGCACAACTAGCCATGATCGCCTTGGACCCGACCGGTCCAAAGAAAGCATGAGCCATCGGTTTCACAACGAGCCGAAGCATGGGTCCCCGCTTCGGCAGGCCGCCATCCCCCAGAATGAGGCGGCCTTGCCACAAGGTTAGGATAATTCGGGAGCGGCTTCGAGAGCTGGCGGGCGGAGAAGAGCAAAAGCCGCAGCACTGATGCGAATTTGCTTCGCTTGCCCCAAAATGCACGACAGGCACGCGGCGGATGCCGCATGCCTGCGCGTTGTTCGTCATACGTCGGATCGACGCGAGCCGCCTATGCCTCGGCAGCAGCGCCCTCGTCACCGCCGGCAGCGGCTTCGGCCGCCTTGGCTGCAGCTTCCGCCTTCGCGGCAGCGCGCTCCTGCGCCTTCTTCTTCGGCTGCGACTTCTGCGGGTTGTTGCGCGCCTCGCGCTTCAGAAGCCCGGCGCCGTCGAATAGGCGGAGCACGCGGTCCGTCGGCTGCGCGCCGACCGAGATCCAATGCTTGCAGCGATCCTCGATCAGCTTCACGCGCTCGGGATGGTCCTTGGGCAGCATCGGATCGAAGGTGCCGATCTGCTCGATGTAGCGGCCGTCGCGGGGCGCGGTGCTGTGGGCGACCACGACGTAATAGTAGGGCCGCTTCTTGGCACCGCCGCGCGAAAGACGGATCTTGGCTGACATGACGTGAAGTCCTTTCTCTGTTTCATCTGGTGTCGGACGGCGCACCGTCCGCATGCGTCACTTCTTTTTCTTTCCCGGCACGCCGGGGAACTTCGGGAGCGCACCGCCGAGACCCGGCAGTCCGCCGCCACCGAGACCGGGCAGCCGCGGAACGCCGCCGCCCAGTCCAGGCAATCCTTTCGGAAGAGAGTCTTTGAGATCGTCCGGCAGCTGCGCGAGCGCCTTCGGATCGAGCTTCGAAAGCTCGCCCTGCATGTCGGCAAGCTCGGCCTCCGAGGGGCCGCCACCGCCGCCCATGCCGAACATGCGCGCCATCATGCCCCTGTTCTTGCCCATAGCGCGCATCATGTCGGCCATCTGGCGATGCATCTTGACGAGCTTGTTCACGTCCTCGACGCGCGTGCCGGAGCCGGCCGCGATACGCCGCTTGCGCTTGGCGTCGAGCACCTTCGGATGCCGCCGCTCCTTGGGCGTCATCGACGAAATGATGGCGCGCTGGCGCTTGACGATGCTGTCGTCGAGGTTGGCGGCGTTGAGCTGTGCCTTCATCTTGCCCATGCCGGGCAGCATGCCGAGCACGCCGCCCATGCCGCCGATCTTTTCCATCTGCTTGAGTTGCTCGGAAAGATCCTCGAGGTCGAACTCGCCCTTCTTCATCTTCTGGGCGATCGACTTGGCTTTCTCGACGTCGATCGTCTGCGCGGCCTTCTCGACGAGGCCGACGATGTCGCCCATGCCGAGAATGCGTCCGGCAATGCGCTCGGGATCGAAGTCTTCGAGCGCATCCCACTTTTCGCCGGTACCGATCAGCTTGATCGGCTTGCCCGTGACGGCGCGCATCGAGAGCGCGGCGCCGCCGCGTCCGTCGCCGTCCGCGCGCGTCAGCACAGTGCCGGTGATGCCGAGACGGGAATCGAAGGCCTTCGCGGTGTTGACCGCATCCTGGCCCGTCAAGCTGTCGAGCACGAGCAGGATCTCGTGCGGCTGCGTGGCCTCCTTGACCTCCGCAACCTCCGTCATCAGCTCTTCGTCGAGCGTCGTGCGACCCGCGGTGTCGAGGATGACGACGTCGTATCCGCCGAGACGCGCGGCCTCCATGGCGCGCTTCGCGATCTGGAGCGGGCCTTGGCCTGCCACGATCGGAAGCGTCGCGACGCTCGTCTGCTCGCCGAGCACACGAAGCTGCTCCTGCGCCGCCGGCCGCCGCGTGTCGAGCGAGGCCATCAGCACTTTCTTCTTGTCGCGATTGGTGAGCCGCCAGGCGATTTTGGCGGTCGTCGTCGTCTTGCCCGAGCCCTGCAGGCCGGCCATCAGGATGGCGACCGGGGGGCTCGCGTGGAGGTCGATCGGCGCCGCCTCGGAGCCGAGCGTCCGGATCAGCTCGTCGTTAACGATCTTGACGACCATGTGGCCGGGCGTGACGGAGCGCAGCACCTCCTGCCCGACGGCCTTGGCCCGCACCCGATCAGTGAAGTCCCGCACCACGTCGAGTGCGACGTCCGCCTCGATCAGGGAGCGGCGCACCTCGCGCATGGCTTCCGCCACGTCGCTCTCGGTGAGCGCGCCGCGCTTGGTAAGCTTGTCGAAAACGCCCGACAGCCGGTCCGAAAGCGATTGAAACATCACCATCCTTCTGCAAAACACGAAAGCACCCGAGGGCGCGACGCGCTGTCGGATGTTGCCCCCCCTGCCTCCCGGTGCAATCTCGCGGCACCTTGTGCAGGGCGGCGGCTCTGAGAAACAGGGCCGTCTGAA
>DAOMQQ010000067.1:0-12459 GCA_035445405.1 Hyphomicrobium sp. | reverse complement strand
GGCCAGCGCCGCTCGCGGAACCGGCTTGAGGACCATCGAAAACAGTCCCGAGGCACCCTTGAATTGCGCCTTCCAGAGCGCGTGCCCCGGATCGGAGGGTAGGGCGGGGTGAAGCACCCGCGCGACCTCCGGCCGCCCGGTGAGCCATGTGGCCACTTCGAGCCCGGCCTCGTGATGGCGGGCAAGCCGAACGGCGAGTGTCCGGAGGCCCCGCAGGCCGAGATAGGTCTCTTCCGAACCCGGGCATCCGCCGAGCAGCGCGCGTGACGTCTCGATCGCCCGGGCAGTGCGTGCGTTGGCGGTGATGGCGCCCAGCATCGCGTCCGCATGGCCCACGATGTACTTCGTGCAGGCGTTGATCGAGACGTCGACCCCATGCTCCAGCGGGCGGAAATAGAGCCCTGTCGCCCAGGTGTTGTCCATCAGGACGGTGACGTCGCGGGCCCGGGCAGCCTTGGCGATGGCGCCGATGTCCTGCATCTCGAAGGTGAGCGAGCCCGGGCTCTCCGTGAACACGACGCGCGTGTTCTCCTGTATCAGGTCGGCGATGCCCGCGCCGACGAGCGGATCGTAATAGGTGGTGGCGACCCCGAGCCGTGCCAGGAAAGAATCGCAGAATTTGCGCGTCGGCTGATAGACGGTGTCGACCATCAGGATGTGGTCGCCCGCTTTGACGAACGCGAGGATGGCGGTGGTCACGGCCTGGTAGCCCGACGGGGTAAGAAACGCGCGCGCCCCGCCTTCGAGCTGGCAGAGCGCCTCTTCGAGAGCCGCTGTCGTGGGGGTGCCGTGGCGTCCATAGCGGTAGGTCTGCTGCTCGTAGGCTTCGAGCGCATCGAGGGTCGGAAACAGCACCGTGGACCCGCGGTAGACGGACGGGTTGACGAAGCCGTGCTGAAGCGACGGGTCACGTCCCGAATGCAGGATTTCGGTATCCGGATGCCGTGGCGCACGCGCGCCATCTCGCTTGGTCATGGAGTGCTGATCCTCGAAAACGGGCGCCCTCGGGAGGCCGACGGGAGAAAACCCGCGCTCAGCGCCCTTTGACGCAACTTCCCACGTGGGTCAAGGGCTTGACCATCCGCGCGCGACGCGGGATGTGTGGCTGAGGAAGAGCGAAATCGCCGCGCAGCGCATGGTACCACGAAACGCCCGCCTGCTCGCCACGGCAGCGGCAGCGTGAAGCGCGCCGCGCGCATTCACCGATCCGGAGACCACGTGTCGGCCCACAGCCACGAGCCACGCCCCCTGTTCCGGCGTCCCGTTTTGCGGCGTTTCATGTCGCGGCGGTCCCCATCGCGGACGCCGATGCTCCCGCGCCTCGGGCTGCCGTTCGTTGCCCTGTCGTTCGGCTTGGCGGCGATGCTCCTGGCGGCCCCCGCGGCCCGTGCCACGGCGCTCGACGAGATCCGCGCCCGCGACCATCTGATTTGCGGGGTCACCGAGGGGACGCCGGGCTTTGCCGAAGTGGCCGCCAACGGCGCCTGGAAGGGCCTCGACATCGATTTTTGCGAAGCGCTGGCCGTGGCCATCTTCGGGCGGCGGGACGCGGTGCGTTATCGGGTGGTGTCGCCCGCCAATCGGTTCCAGGTGCTCGCGGCCCGTGAGGTCGACGTGCTCCCCAGGGCCAACGCGATGACGCTCTCGCGTGATACCGAGCACGGCGTGCGCTTCGTCGGCACGCTCTTTCACGACGGTCAGGGCATCCTGGTCCGGCGCGGGCATACGGTGGCGAGCGTGCTCGAGCTGTCGGGCGCATCCGTCTGCGTGATGGCCGGCAGCGGGGCCCAGGAGGGCTTCGAGCGTTATTTCCAGATGCGCAAGATGCGCTACCAGCTCGTCACCGCCGAGCATTGGCCCGACACCGTCAAGACCTATGCGGATGGGGCCTGCACGCTGCTCACCGGCGACATGACGCTTCTCGCCAGCGAGCGCAGCCGCCTGCCCGATCCCGGCGAGCACGTGATTCTGCCGGAGCTGGTCGCCAAGGAGCCGCTCGGCCCCTTTGTGCGCCAGGGAGACGACCGCTGGTTTTCCGTCGTGCGCTGGACCTTGGAGGCGCTGATCGCGGCCGAGGAGCTCGGCATCACGAGCCAGAACATCGACAGTCTCCGCAATTCGCCCAATACGGATGTCCGCCGCTTCCTGGGCGAGGAGGCGGATCTCGGCCGGCCCCTGGGGCTCTCGCGGGACTGGAGCCATCGCGTCGTGAAGCAGGTCGGGAATTACGGCGAGCTGTTCGACCGCAACGTGGGCGCCAGATCGCCGCTTGCGCTCGAACGGGGCGTCAATAACCTTTGGACGCGGGGCGGGCTTATGTCGGCGGCGCCGCTGCGATAAGGTCGCCCGCCGCTCGGTCAGAGTGCTTCCGGAAAAGTGGGAACCGATTTTCCGATAAGAAGCACGACAAAGCAAAAACTTAGAGCCGTTCCGCGGTTCCACCAAAATCGGAACGGCTCTAGGGTGCGGTCTGGGGACGGGGACAAAAGGGGGAACCATCATGGCTCAGCCATGCGAGGACATCGTCCAATAGACGACATGACGAAACAGAGCCTGGAGCGCCGGGTGGCAAGGCAACTCTGCCTGCCGAAGCCGCGGGTGCTTCGAGGCTCTTCCTTGAGCGGAGTTCCGCGATGATCGAGATCAGCGGCCTCGTTGGAACTCTCCTGCTGCTCGTGCCGTTTGCCGTTCTGCTTCTCACCGTGGTTGCCTGCTTGCGCCGAACCTCCAAAATGACCCTGACGACCATGTCCCGCGTCTCGCACGAGCCTGCGGCGCCCGAAACCGTGGCCGCGCCGCGTTACGTGCTGACGGCCATCGGGGGCGGCGCCGGCCCGGATGCGTCCGCGGATGCAGCGGTTGAGACGCCCGCCAGTGAGCATCTCGTGGAACAGATCCGCCTGGCGGAGGAGCGCAAGGATTTGGCCGCCCTGCCGGCGCTCTATCTGGCCCTCGGGCAGGAGGACATTGCGCGCGGGCAGATCGAGGAGGGCGCAGGACACCTGCGCTCCTGCATCCGGGCTGCGGCCCGGTCTCGCAACGGGGTTGTCGAAGCGGAAGCGCGGCTCGAGCTCGCCGAGCTCGCGCGCGAGGCAGGCGATCTCACGACGGCCTGCGAGCATTGGCAGATCGCGCGCAGCCTGTTTCACAAGCTCGCGCGCAAGAGCGACGTGGCCGGGACCGAGGATCGGATGCAACGGCACGGGTGCCCGACGGACTGGGTTCTGACGGACTTCTGACGTGCAGGCGCCGTTCGGGACCGATGCGGCGCGCAGGCGGCGTCACCGCATCACGACTTCGACCTGCGTCGTCTCTCCCGCCGCGAGCGACACCTCGCGCTGGAAGGCGCGTCCCTGCGACTTGGCGATCACGGTATAGCTGCCCGGAGCCAGAATGTGCGACGGCAGCGCGCCGACGCTCGCCTTCACTTCCTCGCCCTGCGGCGTGAGGATGCTCCATTGCGTATCGGGGAGCGCCTCGCCGCCTGCGCGCTGGACGAGCTTGAACGTGGCCTTGGCCGCGGAGTGCGTCAGCGCGGCTTCCGTGAGCTTGCCGGCTTCCACCGTCACGTCCGTGCTCACCACCGCGTTGCAGTCGCCGTAGGTCGAGACGATGTGATAGATGCCGGCGTTGAGCCGGATCACGATGCCGGGCCGGACGGACGACATCACGATCTCTCGCGCGTCCGTCTGGTCGCGGTCGGAATAGATCGTATAGCTCACGGTGTGCGCGGCGGCCTCGGTGCCGTCCACGAGCGCGCGGACGCGAAGCCCTCCGGCGTTGAGCACGAATTCCTCGACGGGAGGCTGCTCCACACCGCCCGGATGAACGGTGACGCGGCGCGTGATGTGCGCGCGCCCCATGGCGGCGTTTACGACATACTCACCGGGGCGGAGCTGGAAGGTCGGCTGCGGATCTTCCTGGCTGGCGATCAGCAGCGTCCGCGTCGGGCTCTCGGGCGTCTTGCCGAAGACGCGCCACACGAGACCTTGCCCGATCACCTCGCCGTCTGCGGTCAGCCGCGCCATCATGCGGACGGGCACCGGTGTCGCGCCTTCCTGGGGTGTGTACGCGCCGGGAGGAGGGGCCGTCGTGGAGTTGGCGTCGGGAGCTGGATGGGGCACCGCCTGCTCGAGAACGCCGGTCAGCCAATCGGTCGCCGATTGCGCACGCGCAGGAGCCGGAAGCGCGGCCGCCACGCAGATGACCAGCGCCGCAAGCCACCGCATCGGTTTCGGAGTGTCTGGGAGAGGCCGGAGGCGCATCGGGAGCCGAATCCAAAGAGGCGTCATGGAATCGCGGGCGATCACGCCGCGGGACGATGGTTGAAGTATGGCGGATGGCCCATGTTCCCATGGACGTCCCCGGAACGCCACCCCTCGCAGCCTGTGCATCGGCCACCCGGCGCCTACGCGCGCCTCGAGTGCTTCCGGAAAAGTGGGAACCGGTTTTCCGATAAGAAGCACGATAAAGCAAAAACTTAGAGCCGTTCCCCGATTCCACTAAAATCGGAACGGCTCTATGGGCGCGCCGCGCTCAGATCCTGCCGCGCGCCGGCGGCAAGATCGAACGCCTCGGGTGCGGCACCGTCGGCGACGAACTCGTAACGGCCTGGCGCCAACCGCGCCGTGGTGGCCATGCCCGGCCCGGAATGCATGACGGTGCGGCCCTCGCCGTCCTTGATGCGCCAGTGACGGCCTGCCCCGGCATTCGCAACGCTCACTTCGCCCGACTCGAGCCGGATCTCGGCGGTGACGTCGCGCCCGGCGGCGAGATCGACGCTGCCGGTCGCGCGGATTGTCTTCCCGCTGATCGCCGCCTCTACGCGATACCGGCCCGGCGGCAGGTGGAACACGCCGGTCTCGGAGTTCGCGCGCGCGATTTCCTGCTCGGGCCGGTCCGGGTTCAGGATGCGGATCACGACCGGCCGCCCGCCCGCCCCGCCGTCCGCGACGGGCGGCGTCACCAGCGCCGAGACGGTCAGCTTCACGATGTTGAATACCGCCACGTGCCGCACCACGTCGCCGCTTCCGAGCGCGATGCGTTCCTGCGTTTCGAGCGCGCCCGAGCGCGCCGTCACGTAGTAGGTGCCGACGGGCAGCGTGAACGCGGCCGCGGGATCGGCAGACCGCGCGACCTCGCGCCGCCCTTGCGGCGAGAAGGGGTCGTCCTCCTCGATCACGTACGTGATCTCTTCGAGCGGCTCGTCGCTGGTCGCGGAAACGGCCGCGAGCTCGAGCCGGCCCGCGCCGAGCACAGGCGCGACGTCGATGGTGACGCCCTCAGCGAGAGAGACGTCCGCCGTCTCGCTGACGAAGCCGTCCTCGATGCGGACTGCATAGCTGCCTGCTGGGAGAACGAGCTCGGCCGTCGCATCGCGCCCGATCCAGACCGGATGCCGGCGCGGGCTTTCGTCGGCGCCTTTGGCATAGACGGTGATCACGGGATTGGTAAGCGGCGTGCCGTCGCGATCGGCCTTGATGGCGAGCTTGAGCGCACCCGCGCCGAGCCCCAGTTGCAGGTCGACGGGGCCGTCCTCCGTGACGGTGGTCGTCTGCTGCGCCGAGGCGCGGCCGAGCTTGGCCGTCACCACATAGGATCCGGGTTCGAGCTCGGCTGCGAACTCGGCGCCTCGCCCCGTGGCGACCGCGACATCCGCCGCGCCGGATTTCGCAATCGTCCAATCCACCGGCTGGGTCACCGTGGGGCCGCCGGTTGCAAGCGAGGCCGAAAGCCGGAGGCCCGGGGCGCCCGCAGCCTTGGGCCGCTCTGCGGCTTGCGGGACCGGCACGGCCACGCCGGTTTCGGCATCGACGCGCGCGAGGCCCGCAAGCGTCATGGCTTCGGAGAGCGCGGCGCCGAGGCTCGCCGAATCTTGCGTTTCGAACACACGCCCCCCCGTCGTGTCGGCGACGCAGGCGAGGCGCTGCGCATCGGCTCTCGGAAGACCGAACCCGATCAGAAACACGCGCGTCTTCGGGTGAGACGCTGCGATCTCGCGCGCGGCGGCGCAGGGGTCTTGCGAGCAATTGTCTGGGCCGTCGTGAATGGCGATGATGCTGCCGGCGCGGTCGGCGGGGATCTGGCTCGCCGCGCCTCTCAGCGCCTGCGTGAGCGGCCCGCGCCCGCGCGGGCTGATCCCGTCCGCGAGCGATAGCACCCGCTCCGTGGCGTTGGCCGCGGGCGAAGCCAGGACCTCGACGTCGCTGCAGTCTCCGCGACGGCGGTGCCCGAACGACATCAGGCCAAGCTCGACGCGCGGCGAGAGCGTGGAGAGCGTTTCCCGCAGGGCCCCGCGCGCCAGCTCGTACTTTGGCGGACGCTCGGTGCCGATCTGCCCCCACATCGAGCCCGATCCATCGAACACGATGACGGCAGGACCTGCTCCAGAGCCTTGCTCTGCCGCCGCCGTCCGGGGGGCGGCGAAAACCAGCGCGAGCGCGATGAGCGGAAAAGCGAGGCGTGCAAAGGCCGGCATCGGGAGCGGAATCCGTTTTTTGTCAGCAACGCGAAGGATTGTAACAGACAGGCACTTGCGATAGCGAGGCCGGCGGGAGGCCCATCTCGCGAAATATTCGAGGACCTGGAACGCATGACTGCGATGATCGACATTCTCGCCACCCGCCGCTCCGTCAAGGCGGACAGGCTCGCCGAACCCGCACCGGCGGGCGCCGAGCTGGACCGTATTTTGACGGTGGCCGCGCGCGTGCCGGACCACAAGAAGCTCGTGCCCTGGCGCTTTATCGTGTTCGAAGGCGACGCGCGCGCCGCAGCGGGCGACGTTTTTGCCGAAGCCTGCGCGGCCGAGGAAAAAGAGCCCCCGTCCGCGTTCCGCCTCGAAACCGAGCGCAACCGCTTCCAGCGCGCCCCGCTGGTGGTGGCCGTCGTCTCCCGCATCACGCCGCGTCCCGGCGCGCCGGAGTGGGAGCAGATCCTCTCGGCGGGTGCGGCGTGTTTCAATCTCTGTCTTGCCGCCAATGCGCTGGGCTACGGCACCTCCTGGCTCACCGAATGGATCGCCTACAGCCCGATGGTGCATGCTCGTTTCGGACTTGCGGAGAACGAGCGCATCGTCGGCTTCGTGCACATCGGCACGCCCAAGGAAAAGCCTGAGGAGCGCGACCGGCCGAACCTCGACGCCATCGTCACGCGCTGGAGCGCATGAACGGCGAGGCAATTCGCATGTGCTTCGCGCCCGAATGATTTGACGAAAATGCGTAGGCAATAATTCGTCCCATCCCCGAATGCGAATTCAGGGATGGGATTTCTTATTCGCGTCGAATGACCTGCGAAATTCGAGTTATTGAGAAGGGCCGCGAACGTTCGGAACGGCGCCGCTCACCGTGCCCGTCGCGGGAAGCTTGCCCGCTTCGTCGCCCATGCGTTGCGGCGGACCCTTGGGCGAGGAAGACCCGCTCGTGCCGCTGCTCGCGCCCGTGGCGCCGCTGTCCGTCTCCGGCCCCACCATGTCGGGGACCTTGTTCGTCAGGGTTTGACTGGCAGGGAGTTTACCTTCGTCGCCCATGGTTTGGGGCGGGCCCTTGAGAGAAGGCCGATCGGTCGCGATCGCGACAGTCGACAGGGCGCCGACGGCGGCGAAGATTGCAAGGGCAGTCGTGACGGAGCGTTTCATGAGCCGGACTCCTTAGCGATTGTTTTTTATCACCAGGTGCCCCCTTGAAACGCACTATAAGCCGATTTTTTATATGTGCAGAACATAAATTGTTTCATCGCGAATGTGGTTAGCAATCGCCCAAAGCCCGGATGGCCGTCGGAAAATAAAAACGCGATAAATGCCGAGTTTCGCCAAGGGCCTATCGATCAATACCGGAATTGCTCGGCCAGAATGCGCTCGTCGAGGTTATGGCCGGTATCGAACATCATGAAGAGGTCGATCGTGCGCGCCTGCTCGATGTCGACGCGCACGACGTTGCGCATCTCGTTGGCGTCCGCGACTGCGCTCACGGGGCGCTTTTCGTGCTCGAGCGCCGAGATGCTGATCTGCGCCTTGTTCGGGAGCAGCGCGCCGCGCCACCGCCGCGGACGGAAAGGACTGATGGGCGTGAGCGCGAGCAACTGCGCGTTGATCGGCAGGATCGGCCCGTAAGCCGAGAGATTGTAGGCGGTGGACCCGGCGGGCGTCGCCACCAGCACGCCGTCGCAGATTAGCTCCTCCATCCGCACCTTGCCGTCGATCGAGATCTTGAGCTTGGCCGCTTGGTATCGCTCGCGAAACAGGGAGACTTCGTTGATCGCAAGCGCCTTGCTTGCCTTGCCCTGCGCGTCGTAGGCCACCATCGAGAGCGGATGGACGCGGCTGATCTCGGCCGCGGCCAATCGCTCGAAAAGGCCGTCCTCCCGGTATTCGTTCATGAGAAAGCCGACGGACCCGCGGTTCATGCCGTAGATCGGAATGCGGTCGTTCATGAAGCGGTGGAGCGTGGCGAGCATGAGCCCGTCTCCGCCGAGCGCCACGATGGCATCGGCTTGGGACGGCTCGACGGCGCCATAGCGCTCGGTCAGCCGGACAAGGGCCTCGCGCGCTTCGGCGACCTCACTCGCCACAAAGGCGATTTTCTCGAATTTGCTTTTGGATTTTGCCATGATCTGGAGGACGCGCCGAAGCCGAGCTGATGAACCCATCGTCGCGCGAAAGGCGCGCAAGCGCTGAGCTTAGACCGAATCGGGCCAGGATCGGGTCCGCTGAGAGGAGGCTTGCTTACTTGCAGGAAAACGACAAGGCCGTTCTCGTCTATACGACGTTTCCGACCCCCGAAGCCGCCGAGGAGGTGGGCGCGGCCCTGGTCGACGGCGGGGTTGCCGCCTGCGTCAACATTCTGCCCGCCATGACGTCGATCTACATCTGGCAGGGCGCCCGCCAGCGGGATGCCGAGGCGGTCATGATCGTGAAGACGCGCCGCACGCTCGCTGAGCGGGTCATGGCGGATATTCGCGCGCGCCACCCTTATGAAACGCCGGCTTTGCTGGTTCTTCCGGTCGAGGCCGGATCGGCCGAGTATCTGGCCTGGATCGTGGCGCAGACGACCGCCTCACCCGCCGGGAAGCCAGCGGGCGGAGATCCGTCTCCCGACGAGCGGTGACGGCGGAGAAGCGCGCCGATTACATCCGGCCGAGCGGATGCTCGAAGAGCCGCTGCACGTGGCGGTAGTTGCTCCGCCAGTTCTTCCGGGACGATTTGACCGCCCTCGGACGCTCTGCCGTGCGCTCCCGGGCGTTGCGGCGGGGAAGCGTGGCCGGCTCCCCCCCCCGCCGTTCCGTAACGACGTCGGCCGCAGGACGAATGGCGTCTCCGTACGGGTCTTCTACCGCGGCCACCGGAAGCGAAGGCTCGAGCGACGACGTGCGCTGAAGCCGGGTCGAGCCGATGGGCAGAGTGGCCGTGCGCGTCACGCCGGACTGGAGACCCGCGGTCTCGGGCCGCGGTCCGCCGATTCCCATGCGTCCGTAAAGCGGCGGCGGGCGGCTCGGTGGCGTCGCGTCGGCGACCACGGTCTCCACCACGGTGTCCCATGTGCCGTCGGGGTCCTGGGCCGATACCGGCTCCAGGGCATCGCGGCGCGCGCGCGCCGCAAGCGTGGGCTCCCGCGTCAGGCGCGGCTCCAGGCTGTCGTCGTGCGCGAGCAGGGTGGTCGGCAGGCAGCGTCCTCCCGCCGAGAGTACCTGACCATGCGGACATGTCGTGCCGCAGACCGCGTTGCTCTCGGCCGTGAGCAGCGAGAGCATGAACACGTCGGGCTCGTCGACGGGCAGGATCGCGTTGACCCGCTCCATGAACGCCGTCACCGCGCGTTGCGACCCCGGTCCCCAGAGACCGTCGATCGCGCCCAGATAGCAGCCGACACGCTGCAGCTCTCGCTGAATGTCGCGGGCCAGCAGGGCTTTTTGCGCGCCGTCCGCGGGCTTGGCCGCGACGCGCGCATCGGCCTTGGCCTCCACGACGGCGCTTTTCCAGGAGGCGGTCGCCGCCGGCTCGACGGACGCCGTCACGGCCACGGCCGGCTGCGACGCGGCTGCGCTGAAGCTGCGCGCGATGAAATCGAACATGCCGGGTGCAGGCGGCGGGAGCTCGGCCGTGAGCAGCCGCGGACCGGGCGAGAACGCCGCGAGCCGCGAGCGCGGCTGCGTCTGCAGATCCGACGCGGAGACGACCTCCGCAGGAACGGTTTCGGGTGCCGCCGCGAGAGGGACCTCAGGGAGGACAGCGTCCCGCGTGAGGGCGCTCACCGCAACCGAGCGATCGTCCATCAAGCTCGGGCTGACGGCGCCGGAGCGCAGAGTGAGCTCGTCGAGCTCGCGGGGAAAGAGAGTGTGGGCACCGAAGACGAGGCCGGCGGCAAGAACCGGGTAGCCAAGATACCATCGCATGACACGACTCCGTAACAAGGCGATCTCGACGACGTCTGATCCGACGCCGCACCTGCTCGCCTGCGGAACTCCGATGCGACCCTTTCGATGCCCGACCTCGCCAGGGGCTGGAGCCTTCCGATGAGCCGAAGTTTAACAAAGCCCAGTCGAGAGGGCCATGCCGAACGCGCAGTCACCAACGTAAATCGTCGCGCCTGGAAATCGGTCCGAAGGAGGCCGCGGCGATCAGAGAGGACGGCGGCGAAAGAGGACCTGGTCCCGCATCGCGACTTTCTCTTGATCTGTGTCGCGCCGGCCGCGGCGCAGAAACGCTCGCTCTCTCGCCGGCGCGACGCTCTCTCGAAACGATCCGCGCGATGCGGAGAGGACGCGATGAGAGAGGTGCGCGGGCGAGTCGTGGATAGCCTGTGGATTTTGCACGCAATTCCGCGAACAAGCAGTGCATAAACGCCGTCCATCATGTGGATGAAGTGAGTGTGCAGAAGCGCCACACATGGTGCACTTTGGCAGAGCTTTTTTGCGCGTCCAGCCTAGCGGACTGATTCTCTTAACGAAAGGTGGATGGGTTCGTTCGAATCGCGCTAGCGTATGGCGCGAGGGATGTGTTCTGCGTGTTGTTCGCTGACGTACGCTTTAGTTTTGCACATTGGCATCGAGCGGCGGTGTCGCCTGTGCACAAACGATCGCGGCGTTCGCGGGTTCAGCTTTCGGGTTGTCCGCCGGGGGGCGGCGTCGACCGATCCTGATGAACCGCCTTGGGGGGTGGTTCTAGCTCAACAGGCGAGGAAGATGCGCTTTCAGTCGGGCACATGGTCCGGCGTCGGAGCTGTCCGGTCTGTTTCCCTCCAGATCCAAAAACTGCATGGGGTCCGTTCCTGGTCGCCATTCGGGCGGCGCGGACCTCTCAAAGGAGAGGGCAATGAGACATGCTCTAGGCGTGTTGGGTGTTCTCGCAGCCGGCGTACTACTCGTCGTGTCGGCTACGATGAACTGGCGTTTCGGTATCAGCCTCGGACGAACCGAGCTTGACGGGCAGATCTATGGTGCGGCCTCGGCCGCGGCGGACTGCCTCAAAGCACTGATTCCGTTTTTTCTTTTCGCCGCTATTCGCAGTAAGATGTGGTCGCAGGCCGCCGCCGCCGCCGTTTTGGGCGTCGTCGTCACGGCCTATTCGCTCACCTCGTCGCTCGGCCACGCCGCGCTGAACCGGTTCGATACGGCCGGCAACCGCGCAGCCGAGGCGCAGGTGTACCAAGACCTCCGGGCTGACCTGAAGCGGGCCCAGGACCAGCTGTCCTGGATTCCTCAGCATCGCCCCGCGGCTACGGTGCAGGGCGAAATCGAAGCGATGAAGAGCCAGCGCGCCTGGACCGCGACCAAGGGCTGCACGGACGCCACCCGGCCAGCGAGCCGCACGTTCTGCCAGACCTTCCATGGCCTGACTGCCGAAATGGCGTCCGGCACACAAGCAGCCGAGCTGGAATCGCGCATTCGCGAGGTCCAGGGCAAGCTTGCCGAGACCGATCAGATGACGGTCATGACTGAAGCCGATCCGCAGGCCGCAGTGCTTGCGAAGATCACGGGCTTCGAAATGGAGCATGTCCAAATGGCGATGACCATGTTCATCGCGCTGCTCCTGGAAGTGGGCTCCCTCTTTGGCATGTACGTCGCGTTCAGCCAGTGGCGCATCCACGACCGTAAAGCCCCGTCCGCGCCTGCCATGGCGCCGATGGCGAGCACCGCTGCGGCAGCGGTGGCGGCCCCTGAGGAAGAGGTCGTTGCAATCAGAAAGCCGCGTTCTGGCGCCAACGACAATCGTTCGTTGCCTGCCCAGCCTCAGAAGCTGCTCGTCCCCGAGACGGACGTCCAGCGCTTCTACAAGGAGAGTGTCGACAGTCAGGACGGCCATACCGTCTCTGCAACATCCCTGTACGAAGCCTACTGCGTATGGTGTGAAGAACGTCAGAAGGAGCCTCTAGCACTTCCAACATTTGGACGTGAGATCGCCGAGTTCGGAATTCAGAAAGTCAAGAAAAAGGACGGTGTACGGTACGTCGGAATTGCACTGAAATC
>DAOMQQ010000066.1:0-12548 GCA_035445405.1 Hyphomicrobium sp. | reverse complement strand
TTGGCGCACCCGACAGGATTCGAACCTGTGACCTCTGCCTTCGGAGGGCAGCACTCTATCCAGCTGAGCTACGGGTGCAGTCCAAGAGAACCTCGGGCGCCTGGGCGCCGGGAGCCCCTGATAGCGCATTCCGGGAACCGGATCAAACGGACTTGCGCCCCCGGGCCGGGAGGCCTCCCATGAGGTGCTGACCGGGGCCCCATGAGCCCCTATATTGCGCGCCCATGACCCAGACCATGACCGACTCTCACCCCGAAAAGCAGCCGCGCCCGGCCGTTTGCACCGTCCCTGACGGCGCGCCGGTCCCCATTGTGAAAGGGAGCCACCTCTATCTGGTGGACGGCTCGGGCTACATCTTCCGCGCCTTCCACGCGCTGCCCCCTCTGACGCGCCCGTCCGACGGGCTGCCGGTGGGCGCGGTGCACGGCTTCGTGGCCATGCTCTGGAAGCTCCTGGCCGAGACCAAGGCGTCGGAGGCGCCGACCCATCTCGCCGTCATCTTCGACGCCAGCGAGAAGACGTTCCGCAACGAGCTCTACCAGGATTACAAGGCCCATCGCCCACCGGCGCCCGAGGAACTGGTGCCTCAGTTCCCGCTGATCCGCGAGGCCGTGCGCGCATTCAACGTCGCCTGCATCGAGCAGAACGGCTACGAGGCCGACGACCTGATCGCGACCTACGCCAAGCAGGTGGTCGAAGCGGGCGGCGACGTCACCGTCGTCTCCTCCGATAAGGACCTGATGCAGCTCGTCCGTCCCGGCGTCGTGATGTGGGACGGCATGAAGAACAAGCGCATCGGCCCCGACGAGGTGCGCGAGAAATTCGGCGTCGCCCCCGAGCACGTGATCGACGTGCAGGCGCTCGCGGGCGATTCGATCGACAACGTGCCGGGTGTGCCCGGCATCGGTGTTAAGACGGCGGCCGAGCTGATCACGGAGTACGGCGATCTCGAGTCCCTGCTCGCGGCGGCGGCGCAGATCAAACAGCCCAAGCGGCGCGAGCGGCTCATCGAATTCGCGGATCAGGCCCGCATTTCGCGCGAGCTCGTGAAGCTCAAGGACGACGTTCCGATCGAGGTTGCGGTGGAGCGGACCGGCGTGCAGGAGCCCGACCCCGACGCACTCCTCGGCTTCCTGCGTCAGATGGAGTTTACGACGCTCACGAAGCGGATCGCGGGTAAGCTCGGCGTGGAGCCGCCGGCGCTGCCAGAAAAGCCGGCGGTTTCGCCTCAAGCCAAGGCGCCGCGACCCTCCGGAACGGGCGACCACGACGACGCCTCCCCGCCCGGTACGGGCGCCATTGAGGGCGGCCCCGGATCGCCGGCGGGTGGCGCGGCCATTCACGCCGCGCGCATCGCCAAGGTTCCGTTCGATCGCACGGCCTACGAAACGGTGACGAGCCTGGACCGGCTGGCGCAATGGATTGCCGCCGCGCGCGACGCCCGCCGGTTCGCTTTCGACATCGAGACGACGGCGCTCGATTGCATGACCTGCGATCTCGTCGGCTTCTCGCTGGCCGTCGAGCCAGGGAAAGCGTGCTACGTCCCTGTGGGCCATCGCGCCGGGGGCGGAGAGTTCGACTTCGGCGACGGCGGGGGCCTCGTGCAGGCCCCGCTGCGCGAGTCGCTCGCGCTGATGAAGCCGCTGCTCGAGGACGCGTCCGTCCTCAAGATCGGGCAGAACATCAAGTTCGACTGCCTCGTGCTGGCCCGCTATGGCCTTCGTGTCGCGCCGATCGACGACACCATGCTGATCTCCTACGTGCTCGATGCCGGGCGCGGGGGACATGGCATGGACACGCTCGCCGAGCGCCACCTCGGTCATGTCTGCCTCACGTACGATCAGGTCGTCGCGGCGCTGCCCGGCAAGAAGGCCGAGAAGTCCTTCGCGCAGGTGCCCATCGACCAGGCGGCCGCCTATGCGGGCGAGGACGCCGACGTCACGCTCCGTCTGTGGCACAAGCTCAAGCCCCGCCTCGCCTCGGAGCATCTGACAACCGTCTATGAGACGCTCGAGCGGCCGCTGGTGCCGGTGATCGTCGGCATGGAGCATACCGGCATCCAGGTGGACCGCAGCGTCCTCGCACGCCTCTCCTCCACGTTCGCGCAAAGCCTCGCGCGGCTGGAAGAGGAGATCAACGGGCTCGTTGGGTACAAGTTCAACCTCGGCTCGCCGAAGCAGCTCGGGGAACTGCTGTTCGACCGGCTGGGTCTGCCCGGCGGCAAGCGCACCAAGAGCGGGCAGTGGGAGACGCGCGCAGGCCTCCTCGACGATCTCGCGGCCCGCGAGGATCTGCCCGAGGACTCGCGCCTCCTGATCAACAAAATGCTCGAATGGCGCCAGCTCTCGAAGCTGCGCTCGACCTACACCGACGCGTTGCCCGCGTTCATCCACGCCGACACGGGCCGCATCCACACGAGCTACGCGCTTGCGTCCACGACGACGGGCCGGCTCGCCTCGTCCGACCCCAACCTGCAGAACATTCCGATCCGCACCAGGGAAGGCCGCGAGATCCGCACCGCCTTCGTCGCGGAGAAGGGCAAGGTCTTGGTTTCGGCGGATTACTCGCAGATCGAGCTGCGCGTGCTGGCGCACATCGCAGATATTCCGCAGCTCAAGCAGGCGTTCGCCGACGGCCTCGACATTCACGCAATGACGGCATCCGAGATGTTCGGCGTGCCGATCCAGGGAATGCCGTCGGACGTGCGCCGCCGCGCCAAGGCGATCAACTTCGGCATCATCTACGGCATCTCCGCGTTCGGCCTCGCCAACCAGCTCGGCATCGGCCGCGACGAGGCAGCCGCGTACATCAAGACCTACTTCGAACGCTTCCCCGGCATCCGCGATTACATGGACGCCACCAAGGAGAGCGCGCACGACACGGGCTATGTCGAGACGATCTTCGGCCGGCGCATCCACTATCCGGAGATCAACACCAAGAACCCGTCGATGCGCGGCTTCCTGGAGCGGGCCGCGATCAACGCGCCGATCCAGGGCTCCGCCGCCGACATCATCCGCCGCGCCATGATCCGCATGGGTCCTGCGCTCGACGAGGCGAAGCTCGCCACCGCGCGCATGCTGCTTCAGGTGCACGACGAATTGGTGTTCGAGGTCGCGGAGGCTGAGGCCGAGAAGCTGATCGTGGTCGCGCGCCGCGTGATGGAGAAGGCGGTTGAGCCCGCCGTGCACTTCTCGGTGCCGATCCACGTCGACGCAAAGGCCGCCGCGAACTGGGAGGCCGCGCACTAATACTTGCGGGCCGTAGTAGATTCTGCGCGATGCCTTTCGTGCGAAAGCGTCATGCGGCCAAACCCTGTAAGCCGATATTGAGCTTCCCCAAACTGCTCGATCAGTTTCCGGCGCTTATAGTTGCTTAGTTGGGCTCTAATTGCTCGGCGCTGAATGCCCAACCCTCTAAGTTTCACCTGCTCCTCAATGGCGTCAACGCTCATTCCCTCCGTTCCCTTTTCGGCCATGTGTCCGAGTATCGTAAGCCACGCTCGGGACATAGCTTTTGAGCGAATTTTCCCTTTCGCCGTTCGGTTTCCCTCAAGCGCCTCGGCCCGCACCCTTGCTTGCAACTCCACTAGTTCGCTTTTCAGCGCCGAGATCTGGTCCAGAGCACCTTTTAACGATCGCTCAAGGAGAGCGATATGCTTGCGTAGTTCCATCTCGTGTTCAGAGTTCATGTTTTGTATCGCTCACGGATATGTATTCGACTTGATCTCATATGTTCTCGTTATTTTCCATATTCGATGAAAAAATTTAACTCGACTCCCTTCGAATCTTTCCTTAACTTCGATAGTGAGCAAAGAAAAAGCCGCCACGTGGTTACACACGAGACGGCCCTTTCTGCTCAGCTAAACCGGTCGATCTGCTGAGCCAAGTCGTTGGCACGACAATGGTAGGCTAGTAGTGCCGAGTCAGCGCGTCAAGGTCGGCCTCATTTTTATGAGGTATACAAATGAATTACTTTCTTCGCACTCGTTGGCCCATTGGCACTACACGGCGTACTGGCGAGCGCTGTCCGGAAAGCGGCGTTTGGGAATCACAGGATTTTCCCAGCACCACGGCGCCCATTGCGGAAGGAAACGTTTTTCCTCCGCATAATGGCCGTGCAGTCGTGTGGAAGCTCATTGCTTACGCGTAAGCCCTGGAAGGGGCCGGCAAAGATTTGCCGGTCCCTTTCGTGCCTAATCACGGTGTTTCCGGCCCCTGCAGGATCTCGGTCAGCCGCTCGCGGATCGCCTTCTGGCGTGTTTCGCTGTCGATCTTCTTGTTCGTGAGATCCGTGACGTAGAACACGTCGACGGCCTTTTCGCCGAAGGTCGTGATGTGGGCCGACGCGATGTCGAGCGAGAGATCCGAGAGCGCCGTCGTGAGCTCGTAGAGCAGGCCGGTCCGGTCGCGCCCCGCCACCTCGATGACGGTGAAAGCGTCCGAGAGCGAATTGTTGATGATGACCTCGGGCTCCACCGTGAACGCCTCGACGCGCGGCGGCGCAGGGCGGCGCTGTTCGAGCAGCGCGGGAATCCACGCTTCGCCGCGCAAGACGCGCCCGATGGTGTCCGCCACCCGCTCCGCGCGGCGATGCTCATCCTCGTCCTCGCCAAGCTCGCGCGCGAGCAGGAAGGTATCGAGGGCGAAACCGTCGCGCGTGGTCGTGACGTGCGCGCCGACGATGTTCGCGCCGTTTGCCGCGCAAGCGCCCGCAAACTGAGAGAGCAGGCGCGGGTGGTTCGGCGCAAACACCGTAAGCTCGGTGATGGCCGAGAACGCATCCGTGATGTGATCCGTCGCGAAGGTTTTGCCCTCGCGTTCCGCCCGGTCGAGAAGGCGCGCGTGCTCGATCTGCCGGCGCGGCTCGGTGCGCATCCAGTAGTCGGGATAATGGCGATCGATGAAGCGGTCGATGGCCGCCGGGCTCCAGTCGGACAACGCCGCGCGCAGATCCGCCTGCGCGTCGGCCACGATCTGGCTGCGCGGGATCTTCGTGTGCCCGCCCGAGAGAACCGGCTCGGTCTCATGGTAGAGCGTGCGCAGGAGCTGGCCCTTCCAGCCGTTCCACACGCCCGGCCCTACGGCGCGGATATCCGCGCTGGTGAGGATCAGAAGGAGTTTGAGCCGTTCGGGACTTTGCACGATGTCGGCGAAGTCGCGCACCGTCTTGGGGTCGGAGATGTCGCGGCTCTGGGCGATGTTGCTCATCGTGAGGTGGTGCTCGATGAGCCAGATGACGGTGTCGGTTTCCGCGGCCGAAAGCCCGAAACGCGGGCACAGGGTGCGGGCGATCTCGGCGCCGACAAGCGAATGATCCTCGACGCGCCCCTTGCCCATGTCGTGCAGGAACGCGGCGACGTAGAGAACGCGGCGGTTCTGGATCGACTTGATCAGCTCGGTGGAAAGGGGAAGCTCGTCCGATGCCTTCCCGCGCTCGATGTCCGTCAACATGCCCACGGTGCGGATCAGATGCTCGTCGACCGTGTAGTGGTGGTACATGTTGAACTGCATCATCGCCACGACATGGCCGAACTCGGGAATGAAACGGCCGAGCACGCCGGTTTCGTTCATGCGCCGGAGCGTCGCCTCGGGGTTCACGCGCCCGGTGAGCAGCGAAAGAAAGATGCGGTTGGCTTCCGGGTCGGCGCGCAGTTTGTCGTCGATCAGGCGAAGAGAGCGGCGAAGCTGGCGGATCGCGTTGGGGTGCAGGAACGCGCTCGTGTTCTCCGCCTGCGCGAAGAAGCGGATCAGGTTCAGGGGATCGCGCTTGAACGTGTCCTTGTCCGCGATATTGAGGCGGCCGTTGTCGATGCGGAAGTCGGTAGTGTCGCGGATCTGACGGCGCGTCTTCCACGTCAGCGGACTGAGAAGCCCTTCGAGCACCGGCGTGCTCTTGAGCTGCTGCATTTCGAGCGCGGCACAGAGAATGGTGGTGAGGTCGCCCACGTCTTTGGCGACAAGGAAGTAGTGCTTCATGAAGCGCTCGACGCCGCGCAAGCCTGCTTTGTCCCGGTAGCCGAGCCGC
The DNA here is from genome assembly GCA_035445405.1 of Hyphomicrobium sp. Taxonomy (GTDB): domain Bacteria; phylum Pseudomonadota; class Alphaproteobacteria; order Rhizobiales; family Hyphomicrobiaceae; genus Hyphomicrobium_C. The sequence goes on along the minus strand of DAOMQQ010000066.1, from coordinate 6,524 downwards.
TCGGCCAGCATCGGCTGAATGTCGAACGACAGCAGCTCCTCCGCGCGGCCCGTGTAGAAGTGCAGGAAGCAGCGCACGGTCCAAAGGAAGTTCTCGCACTTCCGGAAGGTCGCGGCTTCCTCCGGGGTGAAGATCCCCATCGCCACCGTCTCCGGCCCCACGTCGTGGCCGGTGAGATACTTCGAAAGCCAGTGCAGTGTGTGGAGATCGCGCAGGCCGCCCTTGCCGTCCTTGATGTTGGGCTCGACCTTGTAGCGGCTTTCGCCCGTGCGGCGGTGGCGTTCGCTGCGCTCGGTCAGCTTGGCATCGACGAACGCGCGCTCGGAGCCCTTGATCACCTCGTCGCGGAAGCGCCGTTCGAGCTCGGCATAAAGCGCGCTGTCGCCGTGGATGAGCCACATGTCGAGCAGCGAGGTGCGGATGGTCGTGTCCTGGAGCGCGAGCTTGACACATTGATCGACGGTCCGCGTCGCATGGCCGACCTTGAAGCCGAGATCCCACAGCACATAGAGGATGTATTCGGCAACGCTCTCCCCCCACGGCGTCTGCTTGTAGGGGAGAAGGAACAGGAGATCGATGTCGGAACCCGGCGCCAGCAGCTCGCGCCCATAGCCTCCGGTCGCGACAATGGCCATGCGCTCGGCGTCGGAGGGGTTCGTCGCTCGGTAGACGTGCGCGACGGTGTAATCGTAGATCAGGCGAACCAGTTCGTCCTGGAATCGAGCAAGCCCCATGGCGCACCGCCGCCCGTTGCCGTCCGCTTCGAGCTGGAGGCGCGCCGTGCCACGGGCGGCTTTGACGAGCGTCTTGAGCCGCTCGACGATGGCGGGGCGAGCCTCCGCGGCATCTCCGCCGTGGTCTTGCAAGATCCCGGTCAGCGTCTGGCGCAACTCTTGGGGGTCGAAGTACGGAGCGGGCGGCAGGCGGGGCGTGTCCATGGCGCTATTCTACGCTCTTTCCGCTGCCCATTGAAATGGAGAGCCGGGCGCCATCGTCAGTCCGTGTCGTCCGAGCGAATTTTCTTCAGGCGATAGAGCGCGTCGAGCGCGGCCCGCGGCGTCAGCTCGTCGGGGTTGAGCGCATCGAGCGCCGTCTCGAGAGGCCCCGGCCCGCGGGCGGGGACCACGCTTTGCGGCCGGGCGGCGGCGAACAGCGGCAGCTCTTCGAGCGGCCCGCTTCGCGCCCCGCGCTTGCGGTCGGAGGTTTCGAGCAGCGTCAGCACCTCGCGCGCGCGGTCGATCACGGCGGCGGGCAGGCCCGCGAGCTTGGCCACCTGGATGCCGTAGGAGCGGTCCGCGGCCCCCGCCTTGACGCGATGAAGAAACACGATCTCGTCGCGCCACTCCTTGACGTCCATTGTCACGTTCGCCACCGACGCGAGCCGGCCCGCGAGCGCCGTGAGCTCGTGGTAGTGGGTGGCGAACAGGACGCGCGCCTGCGTCTCCTCGTGCAGATACTCGACGGCGGCCCACGCGATGGAGAGTCCGTCGAAGGTTGCGGTTCCGCGTCCGATCTCGTCGAGCACCACGAGCGAGCGCTCGGTGGCTTGATTGAGGATTGCGGCCGTCTCGATCATTTCCACCATAAATGTGGATCGCCCGCGCGCGAGATCGTCGGCGGCGCCAACCCGGCTGAACAGTCGGTCCACGACGCCGATGTGCGCTTCCGCGGCCGGCACGAACGATCCCATCTGCGCGAGCACGGCAATCAATGCGTTCTGGCGCAGGAACGTGGACTTGCCCGCCATGTTGGGGCCCGTAACGAGCCAGATGCGGGCGTCGGGCATCTCGTCGAAACCGGGCGGCAGCGGCGCGCTCTCGGCGCGTCCGAGTATGCAGTCGTTGGCGACGAACGGCCCGCCGCGAGCGCGCTTCAAAGCCTGCTCGACCACCGGATGGCGCCCGCCCCGGATCTCGAAAGCATGGCTCGCGTCCACGACAGGCCGCGCATAGCGCTCGTGATGCGCGAGGTGGGCGAGCGCGGCGGTGTGGTCCAGGTCGGCAAGGGCGGCCGCGACATCGGACAACATCCGCTCGGCAGCCGCGACGGCTGCCGTGAGTTCGCCGAACACTTCCTGCTCGAGCGCGAGCGCCCGGTCGGCGGCGGAGGCGATGCGTCCCTCCGTTTCGACCAGCTCGATGGTCGTGAACCGCACGGCGTTCGCCATCGTCTGTCGATGACGGAATGTGGCATTGAGCGGCGCGTCGAGCAGCGGCTTCGCGTTCGCCTGCGTCACCTCGATGAAGTAGCCGAGAATATTGTTGTGGCGCACCTTGAGCGTTTTGACGCCCGTCTCGTCCACGTAGCGGGTTTCGAGCTCCGCCATCACGCGGCGGCTGTCGTCGCGCAGCGCCAGCGCCTCGTCCAGAGCTGGCCGGAACCCGCGCCGCACGAAGCCGCCGTCCCGCTTCAAATGCGGCGGATCGTCGACGAGAGCGGCCTTGAGCTGTGTGAGGAGATCCGCGCCCTGCCCGTCGATGCGCGCGAAGAGCTGCTGAAGCTCGGAGGGAAAAGCGATCCTCTGCGTCTTGCCTCTGAGCAGACGGGCGATGGCGTCGGCGGCATCGAGCCCTTGCGCAATGCCGGCAAGGTCGCGCGGGCCGCCACGGCCGAACGCCAGGCGCGAGACGGCGCGTGCGAGGTCGGGAACGCCCTTGAGCGCCTCCCGCAACGCATCGCGGAGCGCTTCGTCATCGACGAGAAACGCCACAGCGTCGAGGCGTGCGTCGATGGCGGCGGGATCGGAGAGCGGCGCCGCAAGACGCGCGGCGAGTTCCCGCGCGCCGGCGCCCGTCACCGTGTGGTCGATGGCGTCGAGCAGGCTGCCGGATTTCTCGCCGGACGTGGAGCGCACCAGTTCGAGGCTCGCGCGCGTCGCCGCATCGATGGTCAGCGCGGCACCACGGCCCATGCGGCGCGGCGGCCTCACAACCGGCTTCTTTCCGATCTGCGTGAGATCCACGTATCGCAGAAGCGCGCCGATCGCGGCCATCTCGCTCCGCGTGAAGGCGCCGAACGCGCCGAGATCCGAGACGCCGAGCCGCGCCTTGAGATCGCGCTCGCCCGCGAGGCCGTCGAAAGAGGCCGCAGGCACCGGCGTTGCCGAGCCGCCCGCCCGCTCGATCCAGGCCGTGAGATCAGCTTCCGCGAGCAGGCCGTCGGCAGCGATCACCTCGCCGGGCGCGAGCCGCACCAGCTCGCCCGGCAGGTCCGCGCCCCGCGTCTCGCCCACTTCGAATTCTCCGGTCGAGATGTCGAGGGAGGCCAGCGCTACCGTCCCGGACGAGCCGATCAGCGGACCCTCGGGGCCGCCCGGCGCCTGAAAAAGAGCGGTTAGATAATTACGGGCGCGCGCGTCGAGCAGCGTCTCTTCCGTCAGCGTGCCGGGCGTGACGAGCCGCACCACGTCGCGCCGCACGACGGCCTTGGCCCCGCGCTTCCTCGCCTCCGCCGGGTCTTCGAGCTGCTCGCAGACGGCGACGCGATAGCCGCGCCGGATCAGCCGTTCGAGATATTCGTCCGCCCGATGCACGGGAACGCCGCACATGGGGATGTCTTCGCCGCGATGCTTGCCCCGCTTGGTGAGCACGATGCCGAGCGCCTGCGAGGCCACCACCGCGTCCTCGAAGAACAGCTCGTAGAAGTCGCCCATCCGGTACCAGAGCAGGCTGTCCGGGTTCGCGGTCTTGATCTCCAGGTACTGGGCCATGGAGGGAGTCGCGTCGGCGCCGATGCTCGCCGCTGCCGCGCCGCCACCGCCCTCCGCGCCCTCTTTCCGGTGTCGCTCTCGTCCCGCCATCTACCGCCCCGACATTGTCCTGGGAACGGATAGCCGGTTGCGGACAGGCATGAAACCCCGGACGGGCTCCCACGGGCATTTGTGCCCTGCGTCGCGGTTGTGGAGTGTCGGCCGGACGGGCCGGGCCGCCCGCGTGGCCAGCGAGCGGCCTGGAGGCTAAACTTCTGCGGCGACGCGGCTTTTCAGCTCGTCCGGTGCGCCGAAATGGCCGAAATAGCGCGGATCGATCTTCTCCACCGGCAGGATGATCAGCACGTCCGTGGTCCCGAACTGCCGGTCGATCACCGCACCGTCGCCGACGAAGGCGCCGAGCCGGAGGTAGCCCTTGATGAGCGGCGGCAACTCCTTGAGGGCCGTCTTGACGTTGACCTGCTCCGCGGGCAGCCGATCCATCGGCACATAGAGATTGCTGTGCGCCCGGCAGCGCCATTCGGCGGGGGCGAGCGCGTGGTGATGGAGGAAGGAGAGCGCCATCGCGTGGGCCTCGGGGTCCGTGCCCTCGAAGCTCGCGCAGCCGATCATCACGTCGACCTTGTGTTCGCGCACGTAGGTCCAGAGCCCGTGCCACAGGAGCTCTACGCTGCGTTTCGTGCGGTAGGGCGCGAGCACGCACGAGCGTCCGAGCTCCATGAAGCGGTAGCGCGGAGATTTGGCCGCGACGAGCGGCGCGATGTCGTATTCGCTCTGAGTATAGAACCCGAGGCTGCGCTGGGCCACCTCCTGGCGCAGCACCCGGTAGGTGCCGACCACGCTGGGTCGCCGGGTGGATGTCCAAGGCTTCGGGTTGGGGCCCGTCTCCCCGCTGCGGTCCACGACCAGCAGATGGTCGCAGATGGCGTCGTACGGATCCTGATCGAGGCGTCGCATCCCGGCGATCACGCTCGGCTTGGCGCTCATCTCTTCGTAAAAGACTTCGTAGCGCAGGCGCTGGGCGGAGAGGACGTCGCGCCGGCCCTCGGCCAGGCGGACTTCGAGATTTCCGATGCGCCCGTAAACCTTCGGCGCCGGCTTGCGGACGAGCAGCGGCAGGCGCCCTGTCTGCAGGCTCGTGCGCAAGCCGTTGCGCACCGACCCGTCCAGCGCCCTCAATGCGAGAAGGCCGCGCGGCGCGGGCCAGGAGCTGTCCTGCAGGCGTCCGGCGAGACGCCGCGTCATGCGCCGCATCTTGCCCTGTCTTTCCATGGTCATGAATTCCCGTCCGGGTTCGAGAGCGTCTCGCGGCTTCATCCCGTGAGGAAGCAGCGCCGCTCAACTAACCACGAATCGGAGACAATTTTGCGACGACGGAGGATTAGCCCGCCGTTGGGGAATTGCCCTTCGGGGTATCGAGAGAGCGTGCCGCTTCCACCGTCATCAGCGGCACGCCGTTGCGAATCGGATAGGCCAGATTGGCCTTTTCGCTGATCAGCTCGCGGGCCGCCCGATCGTAGGTGAGCGGTCCCTTCGTCACCGGACAAACGAGAAGCGAAAGGAGCTTCGGGTCCGGTTCTTCTCCCGCGGTGTCCGGTGGGGACGGGGGGGTGGTGTCGGCCATGGCGTCTCGTCTCCTGCCGGCGTTACTGCAGCGTGCCGTCGGGCCCGCTGCCGGTCGCAAGCTCCATCTCCGCCAGCGCCACGAGAACGTCGGCCCGTGTTTTGAGGTCGCGCGCTTCGAGCAGCGCCTGCTTCTCCTCAGGCCCATACGGACACATGACGGAGAGCGCGTTGATCAGGAACTCGGACGGCGCGCGGTCGATCACCGACCAGTCGGTCTTGAGGTTGTTGCGATGGAGATACGATTTGAGCGCGCGCGTGAGGCGCTCGCGGTCGATCTGCTCCTCGCCGAGCCCGCGGGTGAGGTCGCCGGCGAAGCAGTCGTAGCTGACGGTTGCCGCGCGGTAAGCCTTGCCGGTTTCCGCTTCGCCCACGATCTCGAACCGCGAAACGCCCGTGATGGCGATCGAGACGCGACCGTCGTCGAGCTCCTGATAGCTCGTGACGCGGCCTGCGCCGCCGATCCGCCGCAACGCGACGGCCTTTCCGAGCGGGCTCTCGTCATCTCCGTCCGTGGCCGGCTGTACGATGCCGATCATCCTGGCCCCGCTCATGACGTCGTCGATCATCTCCAGATAGCGCGGCTCGAAGATGTTGAGCGGGAGCGTCGCGCCCGGCAGCAGAATGGCGCCTCGAAGCGGAAACAGCGGCAGCCGCGGGGGCAGATCCGCGGGATGCCGGTAAAGATCGGAAAGAGTCACGAAAAAAGCCTCGCTTCCTCAGCTGAAAAGGATCGACGACAGCCTCCGGCGGCCTTCGAGAGTGAGAGGATCCTTGGGGCCCCACGCGTCGAAGAGCTGGACGAGCTGCTTCCTGGCCGCCTCCTCGTTCCAACTCCGGTTGCGGCGAACAAGATCCAAAAGATGTTCGAGCGCGTCTTCCTTCTGCCCCCGCGCCGCGAGAGCAACCGCAAGGTCGAAGCGCGCCTGATGATCGGCGGGATCGGCCGCGAGCTTGGCTTCGAGCTCGGAGCGATTGTCGGATTGATCGGCGACCTTCGCGAGTTCGAGCGCGGCGCGTGCGCTCTGCACCGGCGCGCTGGTTTCCTTGTCGGGTGGCACGAGGGCGAGCGTCTGCTCCGCGCGCTCGGTGTCTCCGCTCTTGAGGTAGCACCGCGCGAGCCCGGCAAGCGCCTGTGCGTTCTGCTGATCCTCCTGCAGTACGGCGGCGAACGTTCCCGCTGCCGTCTGCA
>DAOMQQ010000065.1:0-12589 GCA_035445405.1 Hyphomicrobium sp. | reverse complement strand
AGATCGTGGACGAGATGGCCAACGGGCGCATGGTCGTGCTCGTCGACGACGAGCAACGCGAGAACGAGGGCGATCTCGTGATCCCGGCGCAGATGGCCACGCCGGACGCGATCAACTTCATGGCCAAGCACGGCCGCGGCCTCATCTGTCTCGCGCTGACGCAGTCGCGCGCCGAGGCGCTCGAGCTCGAATTCATGGTGCAGACGAAGGCCGCGCGCGAGCGCACCGCGTTCACGCAGTCGATCGAGGCGCGTGAAGGTGTGTCGACGGGAATCTCGGCCTACGATCGTGCGCGCACCGTCGCGACCGCGATCGATCCGACGAAAGACGCGCACGATCTCGTGTCGCCGGGGCATGTGTTTCCGCTCGTCGCGCGCGAAGGCGGCGTCTTGATGCGCGCCGGGCATACGGAAGCGTCCGTCGATCTCGCGCGGCTTGCCGGCCTTTATCCGGCCGCCGTGATCTGCGAGATCATGAACGAAGACGGCACGATGGCGCGGATGCCCGATCTCGTCGCGTTCGCGCAGTTGCACGGGCTCAAGGTCGGCACCATCGAAGACCTGATCGCGTATCGGCTGAAGCACGACCAACTCGTCAAGGAAGTGGCCAAGACGCGCGTGGAAAGCGCGCTGGCGGGCGGCTTCGATCTCCACGTTTTCACGACGACGGTCGAGCCCGTGGAGCATCTGGCGCTGGTCAAGGGCGACCTCTCGGCGCCGGGACCGGTGCTCGTTCGCGTGCACGCCGTCAACGTGCTGGGCGATCTTCTCGGCATCGGCGGCGAGGCGGGTGCGGGAACGCTCGTTTCGAAATCGCTGGCCGCCATCGAGCAGGAGGGGCGGGGCGTGCTCGTTCTCATCCGGGATCTCGGGCCGCGCAGCGTTTCCACCTGGGTCGAACAGCACGCGCGGCGGTCGGGCCAGAACGTCGCGCGTGGGCGGCGGCAGGTCGATGTCGGCGTCGGGTCGCAAATCCTGCGCGAGCTCGGCGTGGGCGACATGGTGCTGCTCACCAATGCACCGAGTGATACATACGTCGGCCTCGAAGCGTTCGGGCTTCGCATCGTCGGCCGGCGTGCCATCGAGTAGAAGAGATGAAGAAAGACGACCAACATCCGCGCGTCGAGATGGAGCTTCATTCGGGAGCCTCGCAGCGCGTGCTCATCATCGAGGCGCCTTACTACAAGGCCGTCACCGATGCGCTGATCGAAGGCGTGACGGCGGTGCTCGAGGCACAGGGCGTGCCGTATGACCGCGTGCCCGTGCCGGGCGCGCTCGAAATTCCCCAGGTGCTCTCACAGGCGCTCGATGCGGGGCTGTTCGGAGACGAGGAGCCAGGCCTTTACGGCGGCGCGATCGCGCTCGGCTGTGTCATCCGCGGTGAGACCTCGCATTACGATATCGTCGTCAACAACACCAATCACTGGCTCATGGAAACGGCGATTCGCTATTCCATCCCGCTCGGCAACGGTGTTCTCACGGTCGACACCGAGGCGCAGGCGCTGGCTCGGGCCGGGGGCGGCGCGAACGGCAAGGGGGGCGACGCTGCGCGCGCGTGCCTCCGGCTCATGCATTTGGAGCGGCAGTTCGGCGGAGACGCGTCATGACGCTGGCGCGGCGAAAGAAGACGTCGGGCGATGCACCGAAGCCGCGCAGCGTGTCGCGCATGGCGGCGGTGCAGGCGCTCTACCAGATGGATCTCGCGGGGACGGATGCCGGCGAGGTGATCGAGCAGTTTCTCGCGACGCCGGAGGTCGCGGAGGGTGCGGAGCCGGATGCGGACGCGGATCTTTCCGTCAGCCTCGAAGGCGGCGATACGACGTTCTTCGCCGAAGTCGTGAAGGGCGTCGTCCGGCGACAGCGCGACATCGATCCGCTGGTCGATCAGCAGCTTCGGACGGGGTGGCGGCTCGTGCGCGTGGATTCGATCCTGCGCGCGATCCTGCGCGGTGGCGTGTTCGAACTCTTGGAACGAACGGACGTGCCCGCGCGTGTCACCATCAACGAGTACATCAACATCGCCAAGGCGTTCTTCGAGGCGGACGAGCCGAAGGTCGTCAACGGCGTGCTCGACAGGATCGCGCATAAGGTGCGCGCGAAGGAATTCGAGGCGCCCGGCGAAGGAGGCTAGCCGCATGGCCGAGCGGGAGACGACGGGCGAGGACGCACTGATCCAGACCACGTTCGCGCCGCTTGCCTCGGGCTTCTCGGGCGCGCTCGGTCTTGAGGACGATTGCGCGCTGCTCACGCCGCCCCCCGGCATGGACCTGGTTCTCACCACCGACGCGGTCGCGGAAGGCGTGCACTTCTTCGCCGACGACGCGGCCCGCGACATCGCGTGGAAAGCGCTTGCCGTCAACGTTTCCGACCTCGTCGCCAAGGGGGCGCAGCCGCTCGTCTATCTTCTCGCGCTTGCGTTTCCGGAGCAGCCCGCCCGCGCGTGGCTCGACGGCTTTCAGGCAGGGCTTGCCGAGGCGCAGGCGGCGTTCGGCCTCTCGCTGGCCGGGGGAGATACGGACCGGCGGCCGGGCCCGATCTCGATCGGCGTCACCGCCATCGGAACCGTGCCTCAAGGACACTTCGTCAAGCGCGCGACGGCACAGGCCGGCGATCTCCTGTTTCTTTCGGGAACGCTCGGCGACGCATCGCTCGGACTTCGCTTGCGCCAGGATTTCGCGCGGGCGGCCGCGATGGGTCTCGACGAAGGTGCCGCACAGGCGCTGGTTGCCCGCTATCTGCGCCCGCAGCCGAAGCTTGCCCTCGCGCCGGTCATTTCCGCTTTTGCGTCGGCGGCCATGGATATCTCGGACGGCCTCGTCAAGGATTGCGGGCGGCTCGCGCGGGCGTCCGGCCTCTCAGCGACGCTCGACGGCGCGCTCGTGCCGCTCTCCGAGGCGGCGCGTGGGGCTGTGGAGCACTCGCCCGACCTCTTCGAACTCGTGCTGAGCGGAGGGGACGATTACGAGGTGCTGGCGGCGGTGCGGCCGGATCGCGCCGACGCGTTCCGGGAGGCTGCGGCGAAAAGTGGCGTCGCGGTTACGGAAGTGGGCCGGCTCGCCGAGGGACAAGGTGTTAGGGTGACGGGACGCGACGGCCGGCCGCTCGACATCGAGCACGGCGGCTGGGACCATTTCCCATCCCGACCACGGGACGGCCCTTAGGGGGTAACGCTCCCTGGCTGGATAACTTGGAAATCCAATAGTTTGGCGGACGTTAGATTGAAGATGGGTCTTTGTTTGGCCATATGAGTCCAGTCTAACGGCGCTCAATCGCGCGTATGCAACTGCCGCTTTCGCCCGCTTCCGGAAAAAGGGAAAAATTCTCCGGTGACACCGTTCAAGACGCCTTGCCGCACGCCTGTCCGCCGTCCCGACACCGCCTCCGGCCGTCCGCTTCGCGTGGCGCAAGCTCTCGTCGGCATTCTCGTCGCGACGGCGATCGCGGGCTGCACCCAGCCGGTCGCGGCACAGGACAACTGGTGGGAAGGTATCACCGGCTTCGGCACTCCTGACTTTTCCGGCCGCCGCGCTGAACTCGAACGGACGCCGCCGAAGCAGGATGTCGTGAACGACTTGCGTCCGAACGAAGTGCCCTGGCGCAGCGACGAAATGCTGATGGCCATGGAACGAGCCATCGAGACGTACCATCAGATCGTGAACAGCGGCGGCTGGCGGCCGATTCCGGGCAACCGCATGTTGCGGCCGGGTGACGACGACGACCGCGTGCCGTTTCTGCGCCGGCGGCTGATGGCAACCGGCGAGTTGCCTCGCAACGCCAACGCGACGAGCCACAGCTTCGATGCCGCGTTGGAGCAGGCCGTCGTTCGCTATCAGGAGCGCAACGGGCTGAGGGCGACGGGGCGTGTCGACCAGTCGACGCTGGCCGCGCTCAACATCTCCGCCGACGAGCGGCTCCAGCAGCTTCGGCTCAACCAGGGCCGCATTCTCGAGCTCGTGCAGCAGCCGCCCGAGGAGCGCTACGTGCTGGTCAACGTGCCGGCCTATCAGTTGGAGGCGGTCGAGCGTTTCCAGACCGTGCTGCGTCACCGCGTGATCGTGGGGCGGAATGGCCGCGATACGCCGAGCCTCAAGACGAACATCCGCGCGCTCAACTTCTTTCCGCATTGGCGCGTTCCGGACAGCATCGCCCGCCTCGACGTGTTTCCGCTGCTCGTGAAGGAGCCCGGTTATCTGGACAAGGAGAAGATCCGGGTCCTGCAGGGCAACTTCAACGGTCCCGAGCTCGATCCCCGCTCCATCGACTGGTCGCAGGCCGATCACACCATGATCAAGCTGCGCCAGGATCCCGGTCCGCAGAACGCGCTGGGTCTCGTTCGCATCGACATGGCGAACGAGCACGGCGTCTACATGCACGACACCCCGCTCAAGCCGCTGTTTCAGCAGCGCGCGCGCGCGTTCAGTGCGGGCTGCGTGCGCGTGCAGGACGTGTTCGAGCTGGTGGAATGGCTCGCGCGGTACGAGCCTGGCTGGGAGAGCCCCGGACAGGTGCAGGCCGTGCTCGACATGGGCCAGCCGGTCGACGTGAAGCTCTCGCGCCCCGTCCCGGTCTATTTCGCCTACATCACGGCGTGGGCCGAGCCGGACGGCCGGATCGAATTCCGTCCCGATATCTACCGCCGCGACGGGTCTGCAATGTTTGCGGAAGTGCATGATCCCGACGCGCCGCCAGTCCCCTCTGGGGGACTGGCTCCTTAGTTTCTGCCGACTCAAGCTGAGAGAAGCTTCGCTCAAGGGGCGTGGTGCTCTGTGGATGGCCGGCGCACTTGCGCCGGGCGCCCTTGGCGCCTGAGCCCTTCGGGCTGGATAGGGTGTTAGTTTCTGCGGACTCAAGCTGAGAGAAGCTTCGCTCAAGAGGCGTGTCTAGGAGCCGTCTCGGCAATCGCGTCTGCAGGCTTGCCTTGACTCGGGTGCGATGGAATTCTTGCGCTCGATGCAGATGTCGTCGCTGACCGATTTTCCGAGAGATGCGTGGCGGGCCGTGCGGCGGTTCTGGCCGCTCGTTCTGCTGCTCGCCTTGGCGGGCGGGTGGATCTGGTTTGCGTTCGTATTGTCGGACGCGCAAGGCCGGCTCGACCTGCCGCGCGGCTATTCCATCCGCATGACGTGCGAGGACGATCCGGAAGCCGACCTGTGGCGCGGCGGCTGCGAGCGTCTCGAGGCCGACATCGCGGCCCGCGGGCGGCCGTCGTTCTTCGAGCTTTTCCGGGCGTTCGTCGTCGTCCACCACGGACCGACGCCGCGGGAAGCTGCGGCGGGCGCTGCGGGTGCGCAGGCGGAGCCTGGGTTCGATCTCGATGCCGTGCTTGCCGGACAGCGTCACGGGCTTGCGATCGAGCGGCACGAATTCGAAGGCGTGCAGGCCCGTGCGCACGCGGAAGCCGTGAAGGACGCCATCGACGCGCGCGACCGTGCGCTGCTCGTGATCGAACGTGCGGGGCTTAGTATGCCGCCGCTCATCGCGGGCGCGGCGGCCAATCTGGTGCATCCGGGAACGATGCTTCGCGGCGCGAGGAAATACGTGGACGTGCTGCGAGGGCGCGCCAAGCACAGCGATCTCGTTACCGGCGGTTCCGGGCGGCGATAGGCTCGCCGCGCCTGCTGGCCGGCGTGCGTCAGGTTCTGATGCGATGGCCGGTTTTGAAGATCCACCAGATGACGAGCAGGCAGATGCCGAGGAAGGCCAGCGTCATCGTGAAACTCACGACGACGTTCACGTCGGCCACGCCGTAGAAGCTCCAGCGGAAGCCGCTGATCAGGTAGACGATAGGGTTGAACAGCGTCACCGTCTGCCAGAATGGGGGCAGCATGGAGATCGAATAGAAGGTTCCGCCGAGGAACGTGAGCGGCGTCAGCACCAGCATCGGCATGACCTGCAACTTCTCGAAGCCGTTGGCCCAGATGCCGATGATGAAGCCGAACAGGCTGAACGTGATCGCGGTGAGGATCAGGAACGCCACCATCCAGAACGGATGCTCGATGCGGATGGGGACGAAAAGGTTTGCGGTCGCCAGAATGATGAGCCCGAGCACAACGGATTTGGTGGCCGCCGCACCCACATAGCCGATCACGATTTCGAGCGGGGATACGGGTGCGGACAGCAACTCGTAGGTGGTGCCGGTGAAGCGGGGAAAATAGATGCCGAACGCGGCATTCGACGTGCTCTCCGTCAGCAGCATCAGCATGATGAGGCCGGGAACGAGGAACGCGCCATAGGGCACGCCGTCGATCTCGGCGATGCGCCCGCCGATGGCGGCGCCGAACACGATGAAATAGAGCGACGTCGAGAGTACCGGCGAGACCACGCTCTGCATGAGGGTGCGCCGCCAGCGGTCCATCTCGTGGCCGTAGATCGCACGAATGCCGTAGAGGTTCATGGGCTTTGCCTTACGAGATCGACGAAGATGTCCTCAAGGGAGCTCTGAGACGTGGCGAGATCCTTGAAGCCGACGCCGCCCTCGCGCATGTCGGCAAGGAGCGTGGTGATGCCGGTGCGTTCGCCACCGGATTCGTAAGTGAAGATCAGAGAGGTGCCGCCGGGCGCAAGTTCGAGCGATGCGCCATAGGCGGCGAGGACCGGCGGGATCTCGGACAACGGCTCCGTCAGCTCGAGAACGAGCTGCTTGCGGCCAAGCTTCCTCATCAGCTCCGTCTTTTCCTGCACGAGGATCAGCTCACCTTTGTTGATGACGCCGATCCGGTCCGCCATCTCCTCGGCTTCCTCGATGTAATGGGTGGTGAGGATGACGGTCACGCCCGAGTCTCTCAGCGCGCGGACGGCGGCCCACATATCTTTCCTTAGCTCGACGTCGACGCCGGCGGTCGGCTCGTCGAGGAACAGGATCGACGGCTCGTGGGCGAGCGCCTTCGCGATGAGCACGCGCCGCTTCATGCCGCCCGAGAGTGCCATGATGGGTTCGTCGCGTTTGTCCCAGAGCGCGAGCGTGCGCAGGACGCGCTCGACGGTTTCGGGAGAGCGGGGCTTGCCGAACAGGCCGCGGCTGAAGGCGACGGTGGAGCGAACCGGCTCGAACATTTCGAGCGACAATTCCTGCGGCACGAGGCCGATCATGGCGCGCACCTCGCGCCAATCTTCCACGATGTCGCGCCCATCGACGCGCACCTCGCCCGAGGACGGATTGACGAGGCCGCAGATGACGCCGATCAGCGTGGTCTTGCCGGCGCCGTTGGGCCCCAGAAGCGCGAATATCTCGCCTTTGCGTATATCGAGGTTGACGGACTTCAGAGCCTCGTGCCCGGAGGCGTACGTCTTGCTCAGGTTCTTGACCGAGATAATGGGTGTCATGCGTTCCCTGGGGTCTCGACGTGGAGCGCGTCTCGACGTGAAGGACGCTCCGGGCAGCCTCACATAGGCTTGTTGGGGAATGCCCGCAAGCGGGCTTCGACGCGTGCCGCCTGCGCCGTCAGCGGGAGGCGTCGCGACCGAGCGGCAGCGGCTTGATCCAGCATTCGGTCAGGCCGGCGGCTTTGAGCTCTGCGCAGAGGGAGGCTGCTTCCTCCTGCGACCGCGGAGGGATGAGCGAAAGACGGTGCCAAGTTTTTCCGTCCTGGCTTTGCATGGTGTCGACGCGGCCGCGCGCATCGCCGAGGAGTTGGGGGTGAGCCTCCTTGAAATATCGGAAATCCTGATCGAGCTCCTCGGTGCTGGGGCGGGTTGCAAGAACGACCAGATAAGGCTGCGCCAAGGGGGCGGCATTGGCGGGCGGCGCGACGACGAGGATGTCCGAGCCGCCGGCCGCGGGGGCAGCGTCTCCCGCACTCAGGCGCCCGTCGAATTTTCCGCTGGGAGCGCGCACGTTCGTTGCGCTGGCTTGCGATGCGTCGCCGTTCGAAAGCGCAAAGCTGACGGCTCCCGCCAGCGAGGCTGCCACGATGGCGATGCCGGCGACGAGTGCGACGGCGCTCATGGGGGAGAACGCAAGCGCGCGCAGCGGCATTCGCCGACGTCCCGTTGCCTGCGTCAGAGCGGTCTCGGGCTGCAGTCTTTGCTGCGCGGGCTGACGATGGGGCGGCTGCGCGGGCGGAAGTGTGCGCGTCACGGGGGCAGCGCCGGGCGGCGGTTGCCTGCTTGGCGGTCTTGCCGGGCCGCGCCCCGCGGGCGGCGCCGTGCGATTGGCCTGGGACGGAGGCGGGAACCCGCTTGCTCCCGTGCGCGGCGCCATCTGCGCCGGGTGGCCGTCAGCCGCGGCGGGGCGGGGTGCGCGCAGCATCTGCGGGACAGGATCGCGCTCGTATCGCCGTGCTTCTTCCTCGATTTCGCGCGCCGTCGCGATCAAGGCGGCATGCGTGCGTTCCGGATCGGGGTGTCTTGCCGCGCCGCGTCCGCCCGTTCGGATTTCGAGGTCTTCGACCAGGCTGAGGGCGCGGTTGTGGCTCGCAAGAACGTGGGTCAGCACGGCGAGGTCGAGGGTCTCGCCGTGCGGAAGCGCGGTCATGATGCCGTCAACCTCGCGCTGAATGTCGGCGATCACGCGCGCGCCCGCGACGATTTCCTCGGCGACTGCGGGCGGCGCGTCCCGGCGCCGCTCGAGAACGGCGAGCAGACGGCGCGCGACGTTCAGCGAGATCTCGTGGATCTGCCGCCGTTCAAGCTCGGTGTCGCGATCGAATGCGTTCATGGCGTCGTGGCAATGCGTCGGCCGGCACGATGTGCAACCCGCCCTGGCCGAGAGGTCGATTTCGTCCGATCAATTCGGCCCATATGTGTTGGCCCGCTTTCCCTCGGTCGGACAACTTCAGTAACCACATCAGCCGGTTCCCGTCGAGTGCGCGGCGCGTGCCGGCTCGGGGCGAGCACAAGTTCCGCGTGACGGCGCATGCCTGCCAACTGGAGAGATGTCAGTCGTTCTTCATGAGATGAACGGCTTATATTGTCATTCTGATGATTTACACTTTTCCGGCATTTGTTTCACTTGGAGTATTTTTGGAGTAACCTAGATTTATCCTGCGATTGACGCGGTTTTCTGAATTGAAATCTGAGGGAGCTTGCCATGTTTCCGCGACAGCGCAAAACCGCCTTTGACGATGACGACCTCAAGGCGTTGCAGCGGGTCTTCGACGCGGCGAGTGCCGCTCTCAGGCTGGACTGCGAGGATCGCGCGCTTCGCGAGAGGCTGGGTGCGCTCGTCTTCGAGATGGCGCAAACGGGCGAGGGGAACGAGGCGGTGCTTTGGGCCCGAGCCGTCCGCCAGTTCGACGGTTGCAGCGGCGTGCGTTTCGAGCCATCGACGTGCGCGCTGCTGCCGATCTCCGCCGATATTTCGCCGCCGTCGCCGCGGCTCTTTTCCCGACGCTGAAATCGGGCTATTTCTTGAGGGCGTCTTTCTTCTGCGTCTCGGCTTTGCTCGATGCGCCGTCGGCAGCCGGGATGGAGAAGCCTCCCTCGATCGACTTCAGCCCATCGTCCTTGCCGGCGTCTTCCGCACCGGATTGCGCGGGCGCTTCCTTCGATGTCCCGTCTTTCTTGTCGGCGAAGGCCCCGCTCGTCATGTGACCCGCGATGTGACCCGCGGGCGCCAACAGGGTGAGGGCAGCGAGGAGGGCGGTGGTGCGTTTCATTTCGTTGCTCCGAGCGCTAGAGCGTGATCATTTTCGATTGAATCGGGATCATGCTCTATCTCTTTGGTGAGACCGATGATTCACGCTTCAGGCTGATAGGGCCTGAAGCGATCATGGTCTAATTCACAGGGCCAGCGACGCGGGCGATTTCCTCTTCGATGCGTCCGGTGAGCGTCAGCCACACCATTCTCAGGTCGCCGCGCAACGACCATAGCGGATGAGAGAATGTCGCCGGTGAGTTTTTTTCGAACAGGAGATGCCCGGCCCAGGCAAATCCGTAAGCGGAGACCGGCGCCGCGACGAGCCAAGCGGGGTGGAGCGTCACGAGAAAGCCTGCGACGCAGGCGAGGCCGAGCCCCGTTCCCACGAGATGCATTGCGCGCGAGCGACGGTCGCAATGGGCTCGCAAATAATCGGGCCAGAATTGCTCGAACGTCGTCGGTTTGCTCATGCATGCCCTCGTCGTGGATCGGGAGTCGAACGGTTGCGGCGTGATGCGGTTCCGGTTCGTGCGCGTGTTGCCGCGCAAGGTGCCGTGCAAGGGGTAGGTATCACGTCGTCGGGACGATCTCCGTCCATTCGGAAAACGCTGCCGCCTGGCCGACGGCGTTTCCAGATCGGTCCGTCAGGTTCCAAACGGAGGCGTTCGTGATGCGAAAGCGCTTGCCGCTCGCCGACACCCGCACGCCCGCGTAATCTTCGATAATGCCGTTGTGCGTCACGCGCTCGAGGAGGCGCGCGCGTTCTTCGCGCAGCACGGGTTCGGCCGAAAAGCGCGAAGGTAGGCGCGTGAATTCATCGAAGCTCATTTCGAACAGGGTAAGTGCCGTTCGATTGCCGAAGAAGAAGACAGGATCGGTTTCGGTGCCGTGCGCCACGATCGCCAGCGGAGCCTGCCAGAGCGCGTCGACAAGGCTGGTGTCGCTGCCGGAGAGGAGGGATCGGCCTGTCAGGCGGACATAGCTCTCGCCGATGCACGCGATGCGGCGGCGCTCGTCGTCGGTCAAATGGGTGGTCGGCATCGCGCTGGCTGCATTCCATCGGAGTGCGAACAGGGGCGATCCATCCTGCCGGACACCTCGGTTCGGCGCAACTCCGCTCGTATTGATCTTTTCGCGCGGCCCTGGATGGCTGGGGCGCCGTCCAGGGCGCCGCCGTTCATTCCCAGGAGAGCGCGCCGCCGTTCTGGTATTCGATGACGCGCGTCTCGAAGAAGTTCTTTTCCTTTTTGAGGTCCATCACTTCCGACATCCAGGGGAACGGGTTTTCCGTCTCCGCGAACACGGGCGCGAGGCCGAGCTGGCCGCAGCGGCGGTTGGCGATGAAGCGCATGTACTGCTCGCAGAGCTTGGAATTCAGGCCGAGGAGGCCCGCAGGCATCGTATCGCGGCCGTAGGCGGCTTCGAGCTCGGCTGCGTCGTGCAGCATCTGGCGCACCTCGTCCTGGAACGCCTTGGTCCAAAGATGTGGGTTCTCGACCTTGATCTGGTTGATGACGTCGATGCCGAAATTCAAGTGGATGCTCTCGTCGCGCAGGATGTACTGATACTGCTCGGCGATGCCGACCATCTTGTTGCGCCGGCCGAGCGAGAGGATCTGCGCGAAGCCCGTATAGAACCACATGCCTTCGAATACGACATAGAACGCCACGAGGTCGCGCAGGAAGGCCTGGTCCGTCTCGAGCGTGCCGGTTTTGAACTCCGGATCGTCGAGGTGTTTCGTGTAGGCGAGCGCCCACGCCGCCTTGTCGGTGATGGAGGGCACCTCACGATACATGTTGAACAGCTCGCCCTCGTCGAGGCCGAGGCTTTCCACGATGTACTGGAAGGTATGCGTGTGGACCGCTTCCTCGAAGGCCTGGCGCAGAAGGTACTGGCGGCACTCCGGGTTGGTGAGGTGCCGGTAGATGGCGAGTACGATGTTGTTCGCCACTAGGCTCTCGGACGCGGCGAAGAAGCCGAGATTGCGCTTCACCATGCGCCGCTCGTCCTCGGTGAGCCCGTCACGCGATTTCCAGAGCGCGATGTCGGCCTGCATGGAGACCTCTGTCGGCATCCAGTGGTTGTTGCAGCCCGCGAGGTATTTGTCCCAGGCCCAACCGTACTTCAGCGGCAGGAGCTGGTTGACGTCGGCGCGGGCGTTGATCATCGCCTTGTCGTCGACGCGCACGCGTCCGCCGCTGCGGTCGATATGGCCGAGGCCGGTGCTGCTTTCGGCGGCAGGCGGGGCGATGGCCGGCGAGGGTGACGCGGGGGCGCGGGGAGCGGCTGGTTCGGACCAGTCGAGCATTGGGTGTTCTCCGGTGTTTGCGTGTGATGTGATGAGGGAGACCTCTGACTTCCCCTCCCCCACAAGGGGGGAGGAGCAGGGCGGCGAATGGAGCAGCGCTGCGAACTGCACAAAGGTCCCCGTTGAGGAGCTACTGGCAGGCTTCGCAGGTCGGATCCTCGAGCGAGCACGCCTTCGGCGCCGTCTCGATGCCCGCAGGTGCCGACAGCATGCCGCCGCCGGAAACCGCGTTGAGCTTGCCGTCCGTGCCCTTGAGCGTCGACTTCTCGACATGGGTCGCGGACTGCGAGCGCAGGTAGTAGGTGGTCTTGAGGCCGCGCTCCCAGGCGAGCCGATAGAGTGCGTCGAGCTTGCGGCCGTTCGGGGCCGAGATGTAGAGGTTGAGCGACTGGGCCTGGTCGATCCACTTCTGCCGGCGCGAGGCGGCGTCCACGAGCCAGTGCGAGTCGATCTCGAAGGCGGTCGCATAGAGCGCCTTGATGTCCTCGGGCACGCGGTCGATGGCTCCGACCGAGCCGTCGAAGTACTTGAGATCCGACACCATCACCTCGTCCCACAGCCCACGCGCCTTGAGATCGCGCACGAGATGCGTGTTCACGACCGTGAAGTCGCCCGACATGTTGGATTTGACGTAGAGATTGCGGAACACGGGCTCGATGGACTGCGCGACGCCGCAGATGTTCGAGATCGTGGCGGTGGGCGCAA
>DAOMQQ010000064.1:0-12671 GCA_035445405.1 Hyphomicrobium sp. | reverse complement strand
ATTTTCCTATGTCTCATAGAGATGGCATTGCAACGGGCTTGAGGCGCGGTGCGGCGGCGGGCGGCGTTGCTCTCGCCTTGGTTCTTGGAATGACCGCCGGGGGCAGTCTCGCGATTGCCCAGGATGCCAAACCGGCAGAGGCTGCTGCCCCGGAAGGCCGCCAGAGCGCATGGGTCAAGCTGTGCGAGAAGTCTCCGCTCGTTCGCCGCGAGAAGGAAGGCGAAGAGGTGAAAGAGGTGAAGGAGGAGAAAGACATCTGCCTCACGCACCATGAGCGCCTCGACGGCAACTCGGGCATGGTGCTCGTCTCGGCCGCGATCCGGCAGGTGGAGGGCTCGGAGCACGAGCACCTCATGATCATGGTTCCGCTCGGCATGGCGATCCCGCCGGGCCTCAAGGCTGCCGTCTACTCCAAGGAGCAGTGGGAGAAAGCCGCGAAGAACGAGCAGGTGGACGATTCCGAGCTCAAGCCGGTCGATCTCAAGTTCTCGCTCTGCCACGCTTCCGGTTGCACGGCCGAGGTCGAGGCGACGAAGGAGATCATCGAGCAGATGAAGACGGGCGGCGGCATGATGGTGCTCGCCATGAACGCCCAGGCGCAGCCGGTGGGCTTCCCCGTTCCGCTCGACGGCTTCGGTGAGGCCTTCAGCGGCCAGCCGGTCGACAACGAAGAATACAAGAAGGCGCGCGGGCAACTCATGGCGCAGATCCGCCAGCGCCAGCAGGAAGCCTACGAGAAGTGGAAGGAAGAGCAGCTCAAGCTGCTGCCTCCGCAGCCGGGCGCCGAGGGCGTGGCTGGCGCTGCCGCCGAGAAAAAGGAATGAGCGGGTAACACTCGCTTGGTTAGAAAAACCGCCCGAAAACGGGCGGTTTTTTATTTCGTACGCAAGCTGTGAGAAGCATCGCTCAAGGAGCGTTGTGGTTTGTGGAGAGCCGCGCCACTTGGCGCGGGTCGCCTTGCTCCCGGGCTGCTTCGCAGCCTTTTTTCTTTTGGGACCTATGCTCAGGGCGCATTGTGGTTTGCATGCGCAGACAGCGCCGGAGGCGCTCGGGGCGCGACTGCGCTCCCGGCGCAAGTGCGCCGGCTATCCACACAGCACCACGCTTCTTGTTCGAAGCTTCTCGCAGCTTGTGTCAGCTCATAAATCAGTGCGGCTGGATGAAGACGGCGTGGTAGCGGCCGTCCTCGTCCTCGACGAAGTAGTCGCTGAGCTGCGGGTGGCGCAGCGGCTCGCCGCTGGTGTCGGGCAGCAGGTTCTGCTCGGAGACGTAGGCGATGTATTCGGTTTCGTCGTTCTCGGCCAGCAGGTGATAGAAGGGCTGGTCCTTGACCGGCCGGATCTCTGCCGGGATCGACTCCCACCAGTCCTCGGTGTTGTTGAAGACGGGATCGATGTCGAACACGACGCCGCGGAACGCATACACACGGTGGCGGACGACCTGACCGAGCGCATACTTCGCGCGGCGCACATCCGGTTCGGCGGCGCGCTTGCGACGGCGGCGGCGCGTCGCTGGGGCGGCTGATTTGCGCGGTGGCATTGCTTGTTCCCTACGAGGGCTCATTCGAGGCGAGCACTCCCTGGATGTCAATAAAACTCGTGAACAGAGTTGATGGCACGGGCCGTTCGTACTCCTCAGAAACCGTAGGCGGCGGCGCGCTCGGGGTCCTTCGCGGCGACGAGGCGCGCGAGGTCCACGATCACCTTGGCCTGCTTCCAGGTGGCGTCGTCCTGCATCTTGCCGTCGATCATGACCGCGCCGGTGCCGTCGGGCATCGCTTCGAGGATGCGCTTTGCAAACGCCACTTCCTTCTCGTCGGGCGAGAACACGCGCTTGGCGATCGCGATCTGCGAGGGATGCAGCGTCCAGGCGCCGAGACAGCCCTGAATGAACGAGTTGCGGAACTGGGCTTCGCAGGCCGGACCGTCGGAGAAGTCGCCGAAGGGGCCGTAGAACGGCTTCAGGCCGTAGGACAGGCAGGCGTCGACCATGCGGCCCACGGTATAGTGCCAGAGGTCCTGCTGGTAGCGCGTGCGCTGAGCGGCGACGTCGCCGTCCGCGTCGGCGAGAACGGTGTAGTCGGGATGACCGCCGCCGACGCGGGTCGTCTTCATGCCGCGGGAGGCGGCAAGGTCCGCCGGGCCGAGGCTCATGCCGTGCATCCGGGGCGACGCCGCGGCGATCGCTTCGACATTCTTCACGCCCTCGGCGGTTTCGAGGATGGCGTGGATCAGGATCGGACGGGTGACGCTGTGCTTGGCTTCGAGCTGGGCCAGGAGCTGGTCGAGGTAGTGGATGTCCCACGGGCCCTCGACCTTGGGCAGCATGATGACGTCGACTTTGTTGCCGGCTTCGCGAACGATCTCGGTGACGTCGTCGAGCATCCAGGGCGAGTTGAGGCAGTTGATGCGCGTCCAGAGGCCCGTCTGGCCGAAATCGTTCTCGAGCGCCATCCGGATGAAGCCGCGGCGGGCGGCTTCCTTGTCGCCCACCGGGATCGCGTCCTCCAGGTTGCCGAGCACGACGTCGACGTCGGCTGCGATGTCCTTGATCTTGGAGCGAATTTTCTCGTTGTGGGGCGGCACGAAGTGGATCATGCGCTCGATGCGTACAGGCAACGCGCGATAGGGCTCAGGGGCCCCGATGGCAAGCGGCGCGAAGTGTTTCTGCGGCGTACGGACGGCGCTCATTAGGCAAACCTCGGGACTGATATGGAAAACAGGTGTGTCTCAGGCGGCGCACTCTAGTTGCCGCGCCCTGAGAGTCAACGCGGGGGGATGCCGCCTTGGGGTGTTGCTCAGCCCACCTGCCCGCTCGGGGCCGCACCGTTGGCCTTCTTGTCGGGCGCGCGCCAATCGACGATGTCCTCGCGGACCGGGTGCAGCGAGCGGTACGGGAGTGGCATCCGCACGTCCGAACTGTCGCCGAGGCGGCGCTTGAACTGGATGGTGCGGATCATCTCGCGGATGCGGGGCGCGATCTCGGTGCGGAAGCGGGTGCCGGAGAAGGTGCCGTAATGGCCGACGCCGGGCTGGACGTAGGCGTAGTGCTCGTCGACCGGAATGTTGGGACAGAGGTCGTGCGCCGCCTGGGTCTGGCCGAGGCCGCAGATGTCGTCCCGCTCGCCCTCGACCGTCATCAGCGCAGTCTTCCGGATGGCCGCGCAGTCCACCAGCTTGCCGCGATGCATGAGCTCGCGCTTGGGCAGCAGATGATCCTGGAACACGGTCTGGACCGTCTGCAGATAGAACTCCGCCGGAAGGTCCATCACCGCCAGGTATTCCTCGTAGAACGCCTTGTGCTGGGCGACGCTGTCGCAATCGCCCTTCACGAGGTTCTCGAACAGCTTCATGTGCGCTTCGGTATGGCGCTCGAGGTTCATGGTCATGAAGCCGGTGAGCTGGATGAAGCCCGGGTAGACGCGCCGGCCGACGCCCGCGTTGGGAAACGGCACGTAGTTGATGACGTTCTGCTCGAACCAGGAGAGCGGCTTCTCCTCGGCGAGCTTGTTGACCTGGGTCGGATTGCGGCGCGTGTCGATGGGGCCGCCCATCAGCGTCATGGACGCGGGCTGACAGGGATCGTCGTCCTCGGCCATCACAGCGGCCGCGACGAGCGCCGGAACCGCCGGCTGGCAGACGGCCATCACGTGCGTGTTGGGGCCGAGGAACTGAATGAACTCGATCAGGTACTCGACGAAATCGTTGAAGTCGAAGCCGCCCTCGAAGACCGGGATGTCGCGCGCGTCCGTCCAGTCCGTGATGAAGACGTCGTGCTCCTTGATCATCTCCTCCACGGTGCCGCGAAGCAGCGTGGCGTAGTGGCCCGACATCGGCGCGATAAGGAGCACCTTGGGATCGTGGCGCTTGCCCGCGACCGCTTCGTCGCGTTCGAAATGGACGAGATTGCAGAACGGCTTTTTGAGAAGGACCTGCTCCTGCACCGGCACGGTGAGGCTGTGAATCTTGGTTTCCTTAATGCCGAACTCCGGCTTGCCGTAGCGGCGCGTGATGCCTTCGAACACCTCGCAAGCGGCCGCCATGGACTTGGCGAGATCCGTGCCGGAAAAAGGGTTGAGAGGGGTCTCCAACTGAGCCTTGAAGGCGCGCGTCATGAGACGGACGGGATGCATAAGCGCGTGGGCGAACTCATAGGCATGATAGTGCATCAGAGTGGCTCTCCCGACAGCCGTTCACAGTGCAATGCAGCAGGGTGCCAGAAAAACGTCAAGCATTCCGTCATACTATCGACGCATTTGCTGAACCGGTGTGCAAAATAGTGCTTACTTTTTCGGCTATTGCCCCGCGCAGGGTGGGTTGACCGAATAACGCTCAACGCGGCACCATCGTTGCAGTGCACAAGGGTTTTTTCGCCGCAGATCTCGAGTCGGGCCGGATGCCCAACTCGAGATTTCGGGTCCGAGGTCCCGCCGGGTATGGCCATTCTCACGAGCCTCCACCACGTCACGCGGTACGCCTACGACCGGCCGGTGATGCTCGGACCACAGATCATCCGTTTACGGCCTTCCGCACATGCGCGCATCCGCATTCCGAGCTACTCGCTGACCATCGAGCCCGCCAAACACTTCATCAACTGGCAGCAGGATCTCTACGGCAACTGGCTCGCTCGTTGCGTCTTCCCGGAGCCGACGCGCGCATTCTGCGTCAGCGTCGATCTCCTGGCGGAAATGGCGGTGATCAATCCGTTCGACTTCTTTGTGGAGACTTTCGCGGAACGTGTGCCGTTTCAGTATCCGGCCGATCTCGCGCTCGATCTCGCGCCTTATCTTGCGACAGAAGCGCCCGGGCCGAAGCTCGCTGCGTTTCTCGCAAGCTGCGCTCGCGAAGCCGACAGCACCGTCGAATTTCTGGTCGCGCTCAACGGACGCATCAATCGCGAGATCGGCTATCGAACGCGTTATGCGGAAGGCGTGCAAACGCCCGAGGAGACGTTGTCGGTCGGCACGGGTTCGTGCCGGGATTCGACGTGGTTGCTCGTCAACGTGCTGCGTCACCTCGGGTTGGCGGCGCGTTTCGTGTCCGGATACCTGATCCAGCTGAAGCCCGATGTCGTGTCCGTCGACGGTCCGGCGGGTGCGACGAGCGACTTTGCCGATCTGCATGCGTGGGCGGACGCTTATCTGCCCGGTGCGGGCTGGATCGGATTCGATCCCACATCAGGGCTCGTGTGCGGGGAAGGGCATCTTCCGCTCGCGGCCGCGCCGCACTATCGCAACGCCTCTCCGATCAGCGGCACGGTGGATGCGGCCGAGGTGACTTTCGGCACCGACATGACGGTGCGGCGTGTCGCGGAGACACCGCGCGTGACGCTGCCGTTCTCCGAGGAAAGCTGGCAGGCGCTCGATGCGCTCGGCGAAGCGGTCGATGCCGATCTTGCAGCGTTCGGCGTGGGGCTCACAATGGGCGGCGAACCGACGTTCGTCTCGCTCGACGATTACCAGTCTCCGGAATGGACAGTCGCGGCCGTCGGACCGGCGAAGCGCGCGAAGGCGGATGCGTTGGTGCGTCTCCTGCGCGACCGTTTCGGCCCGAATGGGCTTCTGCATTATGGCGCGGGCAAGTGGTATCCGGGTGAGCCGCTGCCGCGCTGGGCGTTCGCGCTCTACTGGCGGCGGGACGGCGTGCCGCTCTGGCGCGATGCCTCGCTCGTTGCACGCGAGGACGATGCGACACGGCGAACGGTGGAGGACGCCAAGGCGCTTGCCGAGGGCATTGCCGGGCGCCTCGACCTCGATGCCCGCTATGTCGTACCGGCCTACGAGGATCCGGTGGCGGCGATGGGCGAGGAGGCGCGGCTGCCGGTGGATGTCGACCCGCGCGACGGCGCCCTTCAGGACGACGCGCAGCGGTCGCGGCTCGCGAAGCTCATGGATCGAGGGTTCGGCGTGCCGCAGGGGTTCGTGCTGCCGATTGCGCGGGCGGGCGAGGTCTGGACGAGCGTCCGGTGGCGGCTGCGGCGCACTCATCTGTTCCTGGTGCCGGGCGACAGCCCGCTCGGCGCGAGGCTGCCGCTGTCGTCGCTTCCGACCGAGGACGAGAGCGACGTGCGGGAGGTGGCGAACGACAACGCGCGCGACACGGACGACGGCGCCTTGTCGGATGTGTCGTCCGTGCGCACGGCGCTTGCCGTCGAGCTGCGCGACGGCCGGCTCTCGGTGTTCATGCCGCCGATCGAGGTGCTCGAAGACTATCTCGCTCTCCTGACGGCGGTGGAGGATGCGGCGGGGGCGTTGAAAATGGCGGTGACGGTGGAGGGATACCCGCCACCCGACGACCCCCGGCTCTCGGCCATCAAGGTCACGCCCGATCCCGGCGTCATCGAGATCAACGTCCATCCCGCCGCGACGTGGCGCGAGTGCGTGGACATCACGGAGGCCGTCTACGCCGATGCGCGGCAGATCCGGCTCGGCGCGGAGAAGTTCATGATCGACGGGCGGCATACGGGAACGGGTGGCGGCAATCACGTCGTCGTCGGCGGCGCGACGCCCGGCGACAGTCCGTTTCTGCGCCGTCCGGATCTTCTCAAAAGCCTGATCGTGTTCTGGCAACGGCATCCGTCGCTGTCGTATCTGTTCTCGGGGCTTTTCATCGGGCCGACGAGCCAGGCGCCGCGCGTGGACGAAACGCGGCACGAGAGCCTTTACGAACTCGAGATTGCGCTTGCGCTCATTCCGCCGCCGGGCGAGGGAACGCCGCCCGCCCCCTGGCTCGTGGACCGCCTGTTCCGCAACCTGCTCGTCGATCTCACCGGAAACACGCATCGCGCCGAAATCTGCATCGACAAGCTCTACGCGCCGCAGGCTCCGGCCGGGCGGCTTGGGCTCGTCGAGTTCCGTGCTTTCGAGATGCCTCCCGACCACCGCATGAGCTTGGCCCAGCAGCTCCTGATCCGCGCCTTGATCGCGAAGTTCTGGCGGACGCCGGAGGAGGGTGCGCTCGTGCGTTGGGGAACGGCGCTGCATGATCGCTTCATGCTGGAGCACTACGTGTGGGCGGATTTTCTCGACGTGCTCGATGTGCTTCGGCGCGCAGGCTACGCGCTGGACGAAGGGTGGTTCGAAGCGCAACGCGCGTTCCGCTTTCCCTTGTACGGCACGGTCGAGCATGGCGGCGTGACGCTCGAAGTGCGCCAGGCGCTTGAGCCGTGGCATGTGATGGGGGAGGAAGTTTCTGCCGGGGCGACGTCGCGGGCCGTCGATTCGTCCGTGGAGCGGCTGCAGGTGAAGGCGGCGGGCTTCAATCCGCGCCGCCATGTGCTGGCCTGCAACGGGCGGCGCGTGCCGCTCGCCTCCACCGGACGCTCGGGCGAGTTCGTCGCGGGCGTGCGTTTCAAGGCCTGGCAGCTTCCGTCGGGGCTGCATCCCAGCATCGCGCCGCATGCGCCGCTGCGGTTCGACGTGCTGGATACGTGGAGCAGCCGCTCGCTCGGCGGATGCGTCTATCACGTGGCGCATCCGGGCGGGCGCCGCTACGAGACGTTTCCCGTCAACGCGTATGAGGCCGAGGCGCGCCGTCTCGCGCGGTTCGATGCGCAAGGACATACGCCGGGGATCGTCGCGATCCCGCCTCTGGAGGCCAACGACGAATATCCCGCGACGCTCGATCTCCGCCGCCCGCCTCCGCGCTGACCGGCGGTGTGCGCGTGCCGCTCAATCGCTCGCGCCTCAATTGTCCGCGCCGGTGGAGAAGAGCGGAGGGGGTGCGCTTTCCTCGCCGCGGTTCGGCACCGGCAGAGTGACGAGAAGGGCCGTGCCGGGCTTGGCCGGCTCGATCACAAGCGTTCCGTGCAGGGCGCGGACGCGCTCGCGCATGCCCGACAGGCCGAAGCCTACGGCCGCCGTCTCCGAGATGCCGCTGCCGTTGTCGGTGATGCGCAGCCGCACGCAGGGACCGGCCGAGGTCTCCTCCATGGCGAGGTAGATGGACACGTGCGTGGGGCTTCCATGGCGCATCGCGTTGGTGAGCCCTTCCTGCACCGAGCGGTAGATCGTGAGGTCGATGTCCTCGCCGAAGCTTGCGGGAAGGAGGCCGATGTTGCGCTCGATCTTGGTTTCGAGGTGCCGGCGCTCGACGCTGAGGATCAGCTCTCCGATCAGCTCCGACAGCGTGACGCGGCCGAGTGCGACCGGGCGCAGGCGGTTCAGGAGCGCACGGTTTAGGCTCTTCAGCCGCTCCGACATCAACACGATTTCCTCGACGCAGGAGAGGATGGGACCTGCCTTCTCCTCCGGCAAATTGCGCGCCTGGCGCTCGATGGAGCCTGCGCCTGCCGTGATGCCGAAGAGGCATGGGCCGACCTCGTCATGCAAATCGCGCGAGAGCTGGCGGCGTTCGTCCTCCTGCACCGCGACGAGCTGCCGGTAGAGGCGGCTGTTCTCTGCGTTCGCCTCGTCGAGCGCGGCGGCAAGCATGTTGAAGCTTCCGGCGAGGGTGGCGAGCTCGCGCACTTTCGGCGGCTCGATCCTGAGGCCGTAGTGGCCGTCCTCGAGCTCCCTCATGCCGTCGGCCAGCACGACGAGCGGATCGAGCACGTGGCCGAGCACGAAGTAGAGGCCCACCATCATGAGAGCCGTGCCGCCCAGCCAAAGCAGGGCCATGAGGCGCAACAGCTCCCAGGCTTCCGCGATCTCGTCGTCGGGCTCGCCTTCGATCAAGACCGTGCCCAGGTGCTCGCCCGCGACGACGATCGGAATGGTGGTCACGTCTTTCGTGGGCTGCACGAGATTGACGAACCAATCGGGCGCGCCGTCTTCGGTCTCGGGGTGGCTCGTCGTCTCGGCGGGCACCGCAGTTTCCACCGGCGAGCCATCGACGTTGAGGACGTGGATCGAGACATGGCGGATCTGCGCCATTTCGTTGGCGAGGCGCTCGGCGAAGGGCCCGACGTCGGCGGGGCCGTCGATGGCGCGGGTCTTCGCCGTGATGTGATGGCGCCAGAGCTCGACGTTGGAATGGGTTTCGACGGCGGCGCGGGTGCGTGAATCGAACACGGCGAGGATGCCGCCGATCACGCCGGTGAGGAGCGTGAGGAGGGTGATGGCGATCAGGATCTGCCAGCGGAACGGGCACGCGTACCAGAGGTGCAGGACGCTCTCGGCGGCGCTGGCGAGGCGGCCCCGGGCGGGCTCCTCGGGCCGGGCGGTTTTCAAGGGTGTCGAGGCGTTGGGCTTGAGAGACATCGATCTTCCGGTCGTTCGTGCGACGGCTGCGGACGGGCCGTGACTGCCGCTTGCCGGGCTAGAAACATCATAGGCTTGGCCGGAGCGGGGATCACAACTGTGTTATATAGTTACGCATGGGGCCGTGGGCTCTGCAACTCTGCGCCGGCCTGCGTGCTCCCGTCCGCTGGACCCGGCACGCGTGTGCGTGTAAGCCGCGCCATTGCTTCGACATTCCCCGAAAATTGCCGTGTTTCGGCAGGGGCGGCTTGATAAGCTCGCCGCGCCGAGCTCTGTCGGCGAGACTTTGAGGATCACGATGCGGATTGGCGTTCCCACTGAAATCAAGAGCAACGAATTCCGTGTGGGCCTCGTGCCCGGCTCGGTGCGCGAGCTGACGGCCCGCGGACACGAGGTGGTCGTGCAGGCGGGGGCCGGCGGCGGCATCTTCGCGGACGACGCCGTTTACGAGCGAGCCGGCGCCACGATCGTGCCGACGGGGGAGGCCGTGTTCGAGGCGGCCGAGCTTATCGTGAAGGTCAAGGAGCCGCAGGCGCCGGAGATCGCCCAGCTCAAGCCGCATCATATCCTGTTCACATACCTTCATCTTGCGCCCGATCCCGAGCAGGCGCGTGGCCTGCTGGCCTCCGGCGCGACGGCGATCGCTTACGAGACGGTCACGGATGCGTCCGGCGGCCTGCCGCTGCTCGCGCCGATGAGCGAGGTGGCGGGCCGGCTCTCCATCGAGGCGGCGGCGCTCGCGCTCCGGCGGCCGGCCGGTGGGCGCGGTGTGCTGCTCGGCGGCGTGCCGGGCGTCCAGCCGGCGAAGGTGGTCGTGCTCGGCGGCGGCGTGGTCGGCACGCACGCGGCGCGGATGGCTGCGGGTCTCGGCGCGCATGTGAGCATTGTCGACAAGTCGCTGCCGCGGCTGCGCCAGCTCGACGAATTGTTCGAAGGGCGCGTCGTGACGCTCGCGTCCACCATGCATGCCATCGAGGATGCGGTGCTGGAGGCCGATGTCGTGGTCGGTGCGGTGCTGGTGGCGGGCGCCAGCGCGCCGAAGCTCGTCTCGCGGGATATGCTTCGCTCGATGAAGCGGGGCGCGGTGCTGGTGGACGTTTCCATCGATCAGGGCGGATGCTTCGAAACCTCGCGGCCGACGACGCATGCCGATCCGACGTACGAGGTGGACGGTATCATCCATTATTGCGTGGCGAACATGCCGGGTGCGGTGCCGGTCACGAGTGCGCAGGCGCTCAACAACGCGACGCTGCCGTTCGTGCTGAAGCTTGCGGACAAGGGAATCGCGGCGTTCGATCGCGATCCGCATCTCGCCGCCGGCCTCAACGTGAAAGAGGGGCGCGTCATGCATCAGGCGGTTGCGATGTCGCTCGGCTTCGACCGGATCGGCAAAGAGAAGCCGGAGCCGGTTGCGGCGGCGTAACCCCTGTCATCCCGGCCACGTGACGCGTCGCGAAATGCAGAGCCGGGACCCAGGAAAAGTTTCTACCGCGAAATATTGCGTCTTCGACGCGCCTTGCGCTGGGTCCCGGATAAGGCTTCGCTTTTCCGGGATGACAGGTGGGGTCGTGCGACTTCGCTCAGCCGCCGCTCAGTTCTCGTAGATCATTTTCACGGACATGCCGCCGTCGAGAACGATGTTCTGGCCGGTCATGAAGTCCGCATGCTCCGCGAGGAAGAGGCAGGCCTTCGCGACATCCTCGGGCGTGCCGACGCGACCGACGGGATGCTGCCGCCGATCGCGCTCGGAATGCGTCGGCGTTTCGGCGCGCGGCGTGAATTGCCAGTCGCGCGTCTCGATCCAGCCGGGGCTGACGGCATTTACGCGGATCCCGTGCGAACCGAGGCTGATGGCCATCACGTGCGTCAGCGCGACGATGCCGCCCTTGGAGGCGGTGTAGGCTTCGGTGCCGGCTTCCGACATGAAGGCCCGCGTCGACGCGATGTTGATGATCGCGCCGCCCTGTCCGCGCTCGACCATGTGGCGCGCGGCGTGTTGCGCCGAGAGAAACGTGCCGCGCAAGTTGACGGCGATGACGCGGTCGAAGTCGTCGGCCGAGAGATCCAGAAAGGGTGTGTTTCTGCTGATGCCGGCGTTGTTGATCAAAACGTCCGGGCAGCCGAACTCTTGAACCGTCAGATCGAGCCAGCGGCGGACGTGACTCTCGTTCGCAATGTCCGTCTCTGCGAATATCGCCTTGGCGCCGCGGTCGCGAACCTTCGACAGGGCTTCGCGTCCTGCTTCGGCATCGGGGTCGGCGAGGGAGACGGCGTAGCCCGCGTCCGCGAAGCCGAACGCGATGCCGCGGCCGATGCCTTGTGCGCCTCCGGTGATCGCGACGACTTTCATGGCCCCGCGCTCCTCAGCGGCCGCCGAGGCGCGAGGCCATGGTGGCGATGGTCAGCTGGTACACCTGCGCGCGGTTCCAGTCCCGCAGCACCTCATAATTGCGCGTGCCCTGGCCCCAGGGTTGTCCGCGCTGCCAGCTGTGGCCCTTGAGGAAGTTGGCGGTCGAGGCCAGCGCATCCGGGATGGAGCGGATGAGATCGCGGCGGCCGTCGCCGTCGTAATCCACCGCGTACTGCATGTAGGGCGAGGGCAGGAACTGCGTCTGGCCGATCTCGCCCGCCCAGCCGCCGCGCATCTGCGCGGCCGTCATGTGGCCCTGATCGACGATGCGCAGCGCGTCGACGAGTTGGGCGGTGAAGAACGGCGAGCGGCGGCAATCGTACGCAAGCGTCGCGAGCGAGCGGATGATCGAATAGCGGTCCGACACGTCGGCGCCGAAGTTCGTCTCCAGGCCCCAGATCGAGATCACGATCTCGCGCGGCACGCCGAAGTCGCGCTCGATGCGGTCGAGCACGGCGCGGTGCGTCTTGAGGCGCTGGCGCGCGCGGTTGACGAGCGCGGTACCGGCGCGACGGGCGTAGAACTGCTCGAAGGAGAGCTTGAAGGATTTCTGATTGCGGTCGAGGCGGATGATGCGGGCGTCATAGGTGACATCCGAAAGAGCGGCGCTCGCGGTCCGTGCCGAGACGCCCGATTGAACGGCGCGCTGCTTGAACCCGTCTTTCCAGCGGTTGAATCCGCCCGGGCCTTCGCCGCAATTGCGCGCTTGCGCTGCGGCGGGAGCGGCGCTTGCAAGAAGCGCAAGGAAAACGAGGCCGAAGCTGGCCGATCGGGCGATTGCGGTGCCGCGCATCATGGTCGATATCCGTTGTGACTTTAGAGCGTGATCATTTTCGATTGAATCGGGATCACGCTCTATCTCTTTGGTGAGACCGATGATTCACGCTTCAGGCTGATAGGGCCTGAAGCGATCATGGTCTAGATCCGGCACGACCTTAGCGTCGCTTCCGGCGATACGGAAGGCGGGGATCTCCGGAGGTGGCGGGCGGTCCTGCGGTTTTGCTTAACCGAGCGTGTGCGGGCTCAGGGCGTTTCCGTGTCTGCCGTTCGCAGCGTCATGAT
>DAOMQQ010000063.1:0-12882 GCA_035445405.1 Hyphomicrobium sp. | reverse complement strand
CCCTTGGTTCGTAGAAGAGTTTGTAGCGATTTGGCAACCGGGCTCAAGATCGGCACCTTTTTTGGTGGTTCGCAGTGTCGCCGGTGTGACGGCTATGCTACGCGAGTGCGGTTTTTCACAAGGGGCGCCGTGATGCAGGACTATCGCGGCGTCTTTCAGGCAGACCCATTCGGGGTCGTCTTCGGGCCGGCCCTCGGGGCCTTGGAGCATTGATGGCGGGCGTAGAAGAGCAGGTCACTCCGGCCCCTGAGGCGCTGAGCGCCGACGAGCTCGTGCGCGACGTTACGCTTGCCATGCAGGAGGGCGAGAGCGCCCGCGCGGCCGAACTCGTCAAAGACTTGCGTACGCGCGACCTCGCGGACGTCATCGAGCTGCTCACGCCCGAGAATCGTATCGCGCTGATCCAGGCGCTGGGGCCGGCGTTCGATTTCGAGGTGCTGTCGGAAATCGACGAGACGGTGCGCGACCAGCTTTCCGAGGCGCTGCCGAACGAGCTTCTCGCCAAGGCCGTCACCGAGCTCGACACGGACGACGCCGCCTACCTCATCGAGAACCTCGAGGACGAAGACCGCGAGGAAATTCTCGCGCAGCTCCCCCGCAGCGAGCGTGCCATCCTCGAACGGCAGCTCGAGTTTCCCGACTACTCGGCCGGGCGCCTCATGCAGAGCGACTTCGTCGCCGTCGCGCCCTATTGGACCGTCCAGCAGGTGATCGAGCACGCGCGCGAGACCGACGACTTGCCCGACACCTTTTCCGAGATCTTCGTCGTCGATCCCGCGTTCCGGGTGCTCGGCAGCGTCGATCTCTCGCGCGTGATCCGCAGCAAGCGCGAGGTTCTGGTCTCCGAGATCATGGAGACGGACATCCATCTCGTGAAGGCGACCGACGAACAGGGAGACGTGGCGCGCCAGTTCGAACGCTACGACCTGATGGCGGCGCCCGTCGTGGACCAGAACAACAAGCTCGTCGGCGTGATCACGGTCGACGACGTGGTCGAGGTGATCCAGGAAGAAGCCGACGAGGACATGCTCGCGCTCGGCGGCGTCGGCGACGAAAGCATCGGCGACACGGTTGCATCCACGGCGCGCAGCCGCATCCCGTGGCTGATCGTCAACCTCGGCACGGCGGTGCTGGGCTCGCTCGTGATCCAGCAGTTCGACGCCACCATCGAGCAGATGGTCGCGCTGGCCGTCCTGATGCCGGTCGTGGCGTCGATCGGCGGCAACGCCGGGACACAGACGATGACGGTGACCGTGCGCGCGCTTGCGACGAGCAAGCTCGGTGCTGCGAACGCGCCGCGCATCATCACGCGCGAAACGCTGGTTGCACTCATCAACGGCGTCGTGCTGTCGACGATCATCGCTGGGATCGTCTTCCTGTGGTTCGGTTCGGGGATGCTGGGCGGCGTGATCGCGGCGGCGATGGTCGTCAACCTGCTCGCCGCGGGCCTTGCCGGCATCCTGATCCCGCTCGCGCTCGACCGGCTCAAGCTCGACCCTGCGCCAGCGTCGGGTGTCTTCGTCTCGATGATCACCGACGTGGTCGGCTTCTTCGCCTTCCTCGGGCTCGCCTCGCTGATCCTGCTTTGACGTGTCGTGCCTAATCCCCGCTCGGCGAGATGCGGAACTCCAGCAGGTCCGTGCGTCTCTTGAGCGAATCCACCAACTTCTCGATGGCGACGCCGTTCTGGGTCCGGATCATCATGCGGTACTCGAAGAAGGCGGACTGCCGGTCCAGCCGGTAGGCCATTTGAGCGATCGAAAAGCTTTTCTGCGAGATCAGCGCCCGGACGTCGCTTTCGGCCGGAATGCTGTCGTCCGCGAACCGCAGCACGAGCTGGCTGAACGACTGGCTCGGCATCCAGCCCTCGATGCGCCGGAAGACGGCGAGGGTGCCGAGCGTGGCCACGGTGGCGATGGCGGCCGGATAGAAAAAGCCTACGCCGAACAGGATGCCGATCGCCGCCGTCATCCAGATCGAGGCCGCGGTGGTGAGCCCGCGCACCGTCAGGCCTTCCTTGAAAATCACGCCGGCGCCGAGAAAGCCGATGCCGGTCATGATGCCTTGCGCGATGCGCGTCGGGTCGGTGCGCACCGTGTCGAGCGGCACCTTGCCGAGCCAATCCCACTGGTAGGCCGTCACCAGCATCAATAACCCCGAGGAGAGGCAGACGAGCGCGTGGGTGCGAAAGCCGGCGGGGCGGCCGTGAAAGCTGCGTTCGAGGCCGATGAGGCTCCCTGCCGTCCAAGCCGCGCCGAGATGGATGGCGATGTCGATGTGATGTTGCGCCATTGAGCTCCACGTTCCGATCATGCATGGGAGCGCGCGCACCTTCGCCGCGTATCGGAGAGGCGCGGCGTGTGACGGCTCCGTGAGCCTAAGAACGTAGAAGGGCTTTGGCGCTGGGCGAACGACGAATTGCCGATAAACAAATTCTGCGTGCCGGAAAGCGTACGGCACACGCGCTCAGCCGCTCAGCTGGTGGGCGAGTCGAGCTTTCGCGTCAGGTTCTCGAATTCGCGGCGCAGGGCCTCGTTCTTGAAGATCTGCTCGAAGGTCGGCGCTTCGAGTTTCTGGATCGCCTCGAACGACGTGCGGCTGTCGCGCATGAGGTTGTGCAGCTCCAGGCTCGCCTCGACGGTTTCGAACGTGTTGTCGGCGATCCTGAGATCGTGCACGGCGCGGGTGCGGGCGCCCGCGATCTGCTCGCGCTGCTGGGCGAGATAGCGGCGATAGCCCTTGGCGGCTTCCTCCGCGAGCGCCTGACTTTCCCGATTGGCTTCGAGCGCGCGCTGCTGGTCGGGCCGGTTGTCGGCGCGCATCAGCTCGCGCGTCTTGGCCTTGGCCTTCTCCAGATCCTTCAGGATGGCGTCGAGGCGCGGCAGATACTGCGTGTCGATCTTCTCGATGGCCGCGTCCTGAGCGTGCACCAGCACGGCGAACAGGGCCGCGTGCATGGCGAAATACTTGCGCGCCGCGCCCGCGTTGTCGGCGGTCGCTTCCATCAGCCGCGAGAGCTGGCTGTCGATCAGTTTGGCGGCGTGGAAAGTTGCGGCGAGACGCACCAAGTCGCCCGAAAGCACGCCGTCGAGCAGCATGTCGAGCTGGTTGTCTTCGAGTGTGACGCCGGTGTCGGAGAGCGCCTTGCCGACCTCGCCCTTCGCGGCGGCGATGGCGGCTTCGTTGTCGACGATCCGCTTCTCGCGGTCGCGGATGTTTCCGCCCAGGCTGTCGACGGTGTCGGTCAAGACGCCCGGTAGCATGCCGTCGGCCGGCGCCTTGAGCTGCTTTTCCTTCAGCGCCACGATCTCGGTTTCGAGATCGCGAATGTTGCGGCGATGCGTTTCGATGCGCTTCTGGACATCCACCACGGGCACGTTGGTCACGATGCCGAGGGCACTGTCGAGAAGCCTGCGGATGCGAACCTCGCGGTCCTCGCGCGTTTCGGTCCACAACGGCGTGACGATGAAGTCGTCCTTGGCCGGGAGCTTGCGGGCTTCGGCGCGCTGCTCGGCCACGTCAGCGAGCAGCTTGTCGATGGCGTTCATCAACGCGCGGGCCTGCTGGTAGGACGGGTCGTCCGCGCGCGGATCGCGCGGCTCCTCAGCGTCCGGCGCCGGGCCTTCGGCTAGCCGCATGGGTGTTTCGGATCTCAGGAGGTCGCCGATGGCGTCGCCCGTGCGTGGCGTGTCCGCCGCGGCGGCGGTTGCGACAAGAGGCGAGGCGAGGAGCACGCACACCGCAGCACCCATCGCGCACCGGCGGCGGGCGGAGAGAAACGCGGGAGCGTGCGTCGTCGTTCTCAATCGATCCTCCTCAATTCGGGTCATGCAGCGCTTCGAATAGGGCAAATCGATGATGTGGGGGCGCGTTGGCCCCACGCCAATCCTCTCGGCGCGGGGCGTGATGCGTCAGGGATCCTTGGCAGCCTCTGAGACGGCGCCGATCAGGGCTGGCGTGATCTGGCGGGCATCGGTGAGCACGGCCATGTGGGTCATGGCCGGCGCTCCCCGGAGCGGGGGCGAGAAGCGCGCCGGTTCGAGGGCGGTGCTTGCCGGTGGATTGCGTAACGCAAGTCCGAGACGCAACTCGCGCGGGCCGATGGCGAGGACGGCGAACGCTCGCCCGTTGGCATCGAACGCGATGTAGCTCTCGTGCGGCCTTGCCGCGACGCCGGGAACGGCTTTGCGGATCTCCGCCAGCACGTACTGGGCGAGAGGGCGATAGGCCTTGGCGCGCGCGAGAAGGTCGTCGAAGGCTGCCGGATCGGGTCCGGCCGGAGCCGTCGAAGGCGTTGGCGGCGCGGGAGCCAGTGTAGGCGGTGACGGTGCCGGCGTCGCGGGCGCGGGCTGTGCTGCAGCGGGCGTTTGAAGCCCGCGAGGCGGCGTGCGGCGTGCGACGGCCCGTGGACGCTGCGTCCCTGCGCCCGCATAAATCGGCCGGCCGCCGTTGTTGTGGATGCGCTCGATCCACGAGGCCTTCGAGAACATGAACCCCTGGCGGCGCAGCCAGTCGATGACGTCGTTCCGGTGCGAGAGCCCTTCGGCGGCAATCGCAGCCATCCACTCGTCGAGGTCGCGGCCTGTGTCGGCCTTCAGCGTCGCCAGGAACTGGCGCTCCTTTTCGCCGTAGTCGATGCTCACGGGGGTGCTCGCTTCGGTTCGTCTTCGGTGTTCATGATCCAGCTCACAAGAGGCGCCGGGTCCGCTCCTTGTAGTCGCGATAGGTGTCGCCGAATTGATCTTCGAGTTGGCGTTCCTCGGGGAGGATGGCGAGCCACGTCACGAGCGCGGCGTAGGGAACGACGAGGATCGCGACCCAGACGTTCTTGGTAATTTCCGCCAGGCCGAGCAGCATCAGGAGGTGGGCGAGGTAGATTGGGTTGCGGCGGAACCGGAAGGGTCCGTCCGTGACCAGGACGCTCGCCGGCCGGTCGGGGCGCGCGGTCGTTCCGTGGCGGCGCAGCGTTGCCGCGCTCCAGACGAAGAGGCCCGCGCCTGCGAGCCCGAACGCGTAGCCGACGAGGCGGGTTGCGGCGTCGTCCACTCCCGGCCAGGCGAGGGGAATGATCTGGGCGAGGCCGGTGGCGCCTGCGACGACGGACACGAGGAGAACGGGCGGCCAGGGAACACGGGAGAGCTGGCTCACGGAGGTGTTCGTTTGCGTCATGGTCTCGACTTTCAGGGACGGCCGCGCCATTTTGCGGCGTGCCGATTGCGATCACGAGTTTGGTTGACCGGTGATTCACGCTTCGGGCTGGCAGGGCCCGAAGCGATCACGGTCTAGGGTTAACGGCCCAGGGCGCGTCAGGCAAACGGACGCGGAGCCACACTTTCCTCCGTCATCGGCCACACGAGCGGCAAGGCCCGAGCGATCGGTTCAATTCCCGTTCATAAAAGCCCGTGTACGGGGTGTCTCGACGCGCCCTGCGTTTCAAGTTTCGAGGAGGGATGTCTCATGAACCTGTTTTATTCGATTGCCGCGGCCGCTCTCGGCGCGATGGTTTTCACGGGCACTGCAACGCAAGCAGAAGCCTCGCCTTACGGATGTTTCGTGGTGACCACGGATTCTCTCAACATCCGCGCCCGCCCGCGTGCCGCGTCCGACGTGGTCGGGATGGCGAAGAAGGGGGACATCCTCGAAAAGCGCAAGCTGATCTGCACGCCGCGCGGCTTCTGGTGCGCGATCCGCAAAGGCTCCATCGAGGGCTATGCGGACAAGAACTTCATGCGTCGCGTGAAGTGCCCGGGCTAGCGGCCCGCTCCGACCCCTGTTCGGGTGCTCTTGCCTCTCGCGGGCCGCTTGACGGCGGCCTGCGCCTTCCGGGCTCGTGATGCCGTACACGCTCTCGAAAATCCTCGGATTGCTCGCCCAGCCTTCGTCGGTCGCGGTGCTGGCGCTGTTCGCTGGCATCTGGCTGCTGGGGCGTGGACGCGCGCCGCGCCTCTCTCGCTGGCTCGCCTGGGGCGGTCTTCTTCTGCTCGTCGGCGGCGGTCTTTCTCCGCTCGGCAACGTCGTCATTCTTCCTCTGGAACAGCGTTTCGCGGGGGTGCCGCCGCCGCAGCCGGGCTCGCGCGTCGACGGGATCATCCTGCTCGGCGGATTCGAGGACGCCCACGTTTCGGCTGGGCGGGGCGGGCTCGGTCTCAACGAAGCGGCGGAGCGCATCACCGAAGGCTTGCGGCTCGCGCTCGCCCACCCGGAAGCCAAGGTCGTCTTCACGGGCGGCGCCGGCGGCCTTTTCGCGACGGCTGAGGCGTCCGGGCCGGTCGGGGCGTTTCTTGCCGACGCCGGGGTCGATCCGGCGCGCCTCGTGCTCGAAAACCGCTCGCGCAACACGTACGAGAATGCCGTGTTCACGCGCGAGATGGTGAAGCCCGCGCCAGGGCAACGCTGGTATCTCGTGACGAGCGCCTATCATATGCCGCGCGCCGTCGGTCTCTTTCGCAAAGCGGGGTTCGACGTGATCCCCTATCCGGTCGACTACCGCACGCGCGGGCACGAAGACGTGACGCGCACGTTCGCCCGCATCCCGCAAGGGCTCATGCGGCTCGACGTGGCCGTCAACGAATGGATCGGGCTTTTCGCCTATCGCGTGCTCGGCCGGATCGACGAGCTCTTTCCCGCGCCCTGACGCGGCTACGAGATGGTCCGCGTCTCTACGTGCGTTTGGACGGCCGCGTGCGGGGCGGCTCCTTGGCGCCTGGGCTCAGCTCCGCCTCGAGATCGAAATTCGCGCATTGCTTTTCGGCGAGGAGGCCATTGTAGGCCACAAGTTGCGCCCGATCGCGCCGGTAGCGGCCATCGGGGTCGAGGCCCGCCCCCGAGCCGCCGAAGAACACGGGGCTCGTGGTGGATTGAATGGCACGGGAGACGAGGGATGCCTGGTGGCGGTTCTCGTAATCGCGGAGCTGCATGATCCGCACCGCCATGCGTCCGGTCAGGGCCCGGCAGTCCATATCGCGCTCGGCAGCGGTGAGCTGGTAGGCCCCTTCGGCCGGCAGGCGTGAGACCGTCTCGGCGGGCGCAAGGCCCTGGGACGTCGCCTGATGGGCGGAGCCTGCTGCGTGCGGAGCCGGGCCCAGGCTGCTGGTCGTAAGATTGCTCCCCCCCTGGGACGCGCATGCGCCCAGCAGTAAGGCCGCCAGCGCGGCTGTCAGGTGGGATGTCGATGCGGCGGTCATGGCAACGGCAGTGTTTGGCTCAAAGACTCGGCTTCGTCCAGTCTACGACAGGTCATGCCCTCAGGTGTGACCCCGCCACCACATGCCGCAGAAACGAGGCCCAAGGAGGGCAGGGCAGGCCGCGGTTGACCCTGATCGGCCTCACGCGCTACCCCATCCCGGAAGGTGGTCGAGCCCGGCAGGGCTTCTGGCGAGCGAGGGTCTATGGAACGCGGATCGGGATTCGAATGTGGTCGGAGGGTTTTTCCCGCCCGGCGATTCGCTCTTTTGGCCTTGGCCGCTCTCGCCGGCATGGGAATGGCTGTTGCGCCGCTCGCGGCGGAAGAGGCGCCGCGTAACCTCGCCTGTACGTTCGAGAGTGGAGCCTCGTGGAGCTACGAGGACGGCGCTTTCAAATCGACGACGCCGCAGCCCTTGTCGTTCAGCATCGGCGACATCGATCTCGAAGAGCAGACGGCGACGCTGCGTCTCAAGCCGGGCGCCGAGGGCGGCAAGCTCAGTGTCGTTCGGGCCATCAATGCGAACCATTTCATCGAGGCCGTGACCGAAGGCTTTCTCAATCTCACGACCGTCTACGACCTCGACCAGCGGACGGGGCAGCATCCCGCCGTCCACTCGCGCCATTTCGGCCTCCTCGGCCAGCCCGTCTTCGGCCAATACACGGGGTACTGCCGCCCGGAGTGATCCGCCTGTGGACGGCCGGCTTCCCGGCGCGGCGTTTCGCGGTAGAAGATGAACGGGCCGGCTGCCGTGCCGGACGTTCGGAGAGAGGCATGTTGCTCAACCTGGTCAAGCTCTGTGTCGGTGCGGCCTCCATCGAGGACCTTGCCGCGTGGCAGACGGGACGTCTTGCCGAGCAGACGGCCCGCGGCGCGCCGGCGCGGATCTTTCATGCGACCTTCCAGACGCCGAAACGGCAGGCCGAGCTGCTCGATGGCGGTTCGCTCTATTGGGTGATCAAGGGCGTCATCCAGGTGCGCCAGCGCCTCGTCGGCTTCGAGGACGGTCGGCGCGAGGACGGCTCGTCCTGTTGCCTGATCCTGCTCGACAGGCCGCTGGTTCCGGTCCGTCCCGTTCCACGGCGCGCTTTTCAGGGCTGGCGCTACCTTTCGGCGGACGATGCGCCGGAGGACCTCGGCAACGGACGCGGGGGCGACCTCGCGTCGTTTCCGCCCAAGCTGCGCCAAGAGCTGCTGGAGCTCTGCCTGATCTGACCGCTGATGTTCCGAGGATCCGATGGGACGACCGACGCTGACGCGCATTGTGCGGGACTTACCGGCGTTCGTCCCGTTCGTGGGGCCAGAGGCGCAGGAGCGCGCGAGGGGCCGCCCGTTCGCGCTCAGGCTGGGCGCGAACGAGAGCGTGTTCGGGCCGAGCCCCCATGCGATCCGCGCGATGATCGAAGCCGCTCCGCAAAACTGGATGTATTCGGATCCCGAGAACCACGATCTCAGGGAGGCGATAGGCGCATATCACGGTGTCTCGTCCGATTGTGTCGTGGTGGGCGAGGGTATCGACGGGCTTCTGGGCCTCGCGGTCAAGGTGGCGGCGGATCCGGGAACTGTCGTCGTCACGTCGGACGGGGCGTATCCGACCTTCAATTTCCATGTGGCGGCGCAGGGTGCGCGGCTCGTCAAGGTGCCGTATCGGGACGACCGGGAGGATCTCGATGCACTGCTCGATGCGGCCCGCCGTCACGAAGCCCGCGTCCTCTACGTTTCCAATCCCGACAACCCGATGGGCTCGTGGTGGCCGGCGGCGGATCTGGAGCGGCTGATCGCGGCGCTGCCGGGCGGTCTGCTGCTCCTGCTCGATGAAGCCTATTGCGACACGGCGCCGCCCGATGCCGTACCGGCAATCGACGTCGGCAATCCGCAGGTGCTGCGGCTGCGTACCTTTTCCAAGGCCTATGGACTTGCGGGTGCGCGGATCGGTTATGCGGTCGGCGCGCCGGAGCTCGTTTCCCAATTCGACAAGGTACGGAACCATTATGGGATCAACCGCGTCGGACAGATCGGTGCCCTGGCGGCGATCCAGGACCAACCCTATCTTGTGGAGGCCGTCCACAACATCGTGCAGGCCCGGGAGTGGATTTCGGACATTGCACGAGCCTGCGGACTGGTGCCGCTTCCGTCGGGCGCAAACTTCGTCGCCATCGATTGCGGCGCAGACGGGACGTTCGCAAAGGCCGTGCTGGATGCGCTCATCGAGCGGGACGTGTTCGCGCGAAAGCCGGGTGTTCCGCCGCTCGACCGCTGCATCCGGGTGTCGTGCGGGCGGGACGAGGATCTCGGCGTCTTCGCGCGGATCCTGCCGGACGCGCTCGCGGCGGCGCGGATGCGTGTCGCCGCCGTGTGAGGGCTCACGGCCCTACGTCTACGCTCAATCGAATTGCGGTAGGATGATCGCGGCGCCTGATTCACGAGATCGCGAGATCGACAGTTACGAGATCAATGGCGGCCGGACGCGCATATCGGTGTGCGGCAGGCCAAAACGGGAAAGGGAGTCCGATGAAAACTGCCCTCTGGGGGACGATCCTCTCTTCGCTCTGGCTTGCAACGTTCGCGATGCCGGCGGCGGCCGATTCCTTGCGCGGGGCGTGGCGTGGGAGCGGCACGGTCACGTTTTCCAACGGCTCCCAGGAGCGCGCGACCTGCCGCGCCAACTTCAAGCCGAGCGGGCAGGGCGCCTATGACGCCACCGCGTCGTGCTCGTCTCAAACCGGCACCGTCACGCAGGAAGCGTTCGTACGCGGGCGCGGCAACCGGTATCGCGGCACCTTCTACAATCCAGAGTTCGACACCACCGGCAACATTCAGCTCAACCTGAGTGGCGGCAGCATGGTGGCGCGGCTCTCGAGCAACAGGGGAACGGCGGTCATCCGGCTTTCCCGCGCGCGGTAAGCCGCACTCTCGGAGCATACGGGAGGTGTGGTGCCCTTACGGCCAGCGGCGGAGCTGGCTGCGTGGAAACGTCCATTCGGGCGTGACGAGCGTTTCACCGATCGCGGTCGAATACCACGGCGAGCCATCTTCGCTCGACGGGTTCTTCAGCACGTGAATGTCCTGCGCGGGCATATAGCTTTGCAGCAGCAGGAAGCGCTTTTCGCCGGTGTCGCGGTTTTCGGCCATGTCCGCCACGAGAACCGCGTGTCCGGGGAAGCCGCCCCGGATGAACACGTCACCGATTTGCATGTCCTCGATTGCGGTGGGTTTCAGCTCGCGTTCGAGAGAGTAGGTGCCGGCGTAGGCAAACACGTAGTTCAGGTAGCGGCGCAGGTTCGGATAGTCGTTTCGCTTGGCGCGGTTCACGAAGACGAGCCGCTTGCCCTTGGTGTCGTTGAACGCGATCTCCTTGTCGCGGCGCGCGCTATAGAGCCATTCGGCCCGCAACCGCATGATCGCATCCGCGCATTGCTGCAGGTCGCGCTCGCCCACGTCGATGTCGATGACATCCGCGTGGACGTCCTGACGCCATTTCGGCTTGCCGGTGTGAGTGAGGACAGGCGCGCCTTCCGGTTTCATCGGGAGCCCGCGCAGCCAGTGGGCGAAGCTGCCCTTCTCCGCGGCCATGCGCGTAAACCCGGCCGGAGGCGCGATCCGTGCCGACAGCGGCGTCGAGGCGCGTTTCTCGGATGTCCAGCCGTAGGTGGGGCGCGCTTCGGCCGTGGGGGAATAGAGCGCGACGAAGGTGAGGGCAAGCGAGGCTGCGGCCTGCATCGCGCGCGTGCGGAAGGTGCGTGTCATGCCGCTGTGGCTCGCACGCAATCGTGGCATTGCCGCGACGGCGCCGGCGTGGAGCGGGCTCAGAGCGCGATCATTTTCGATTGAATCGGGATCACGCTCTATCTCGTTGGTGAGACCGATGATTCACGCTTCAGGCTGATAGGGCCTGAAGCGATCATGGTCCAGAGAAACGGGCTGCTGAGAGGATGCGAGCCCGCCGCGGGGGATATCCGGGGCGGGCTCGCGAGATCACGATCAAGGACCGATCAGATTTTGCGGCGGGTATCGCGTCGACCCGTTGCTCCTGTCCGAAGATGCTCCGTTTTCGGGAAGCGGTTTCGGTGCTCGGAGCGGGTGCGTACCGCCTTCTTGTCCAAATCGTCGGATCTTCGATTTCGCGGAGCCCTGAAAAACTGCAGTCTTCCGACGGTGCTGCGTATCGGCCAAGTTCGCTCCGGGGGCGGGTCGGATCGGGCTCCGTGAGACGATCCGGCTATCACGGCCCTCGTGCACGGTTCCGGCGACCGATCCTCGGTCTCGCCTGGGCGTCTGCACGCGAACGCACGATTATCGAGCACGATCTAGAACGATCGCAGTGTCCTTCAACTCTCCACGCACAAAATTCAAATTGTTTTGTCTCGCGCCGCTCGCCGATGACCGACGTTGTCGAGCAATACGGTCTCGATCGAGCGGCTAATACTGATCCGGTGGCCACATTTTCTTAGACCTCCTTCCAGTGAAGTAGGAGAAGTGTGCGCCCAATCTTTTGACCTGTCAATTCATGAAGTCTGCGCGTGCTCGCGCTCGCGCGCATAGTTAACCGAGCGTTGACGGCCGACCGCTTATGGTCGTCAGAGACCTGCACACTCGATGCGGTCGCATCTTCCTTCATGCTCTCGGTTCGAGCCGGCGGGGCTTCTCATGAGATCGGCACTCGGCGTTCTTTCGCTCTTCGCATTCGGCGTTCTTGGGATCGGTGTGCTGACGGTCGTCGATTCGGGTTCAGGCTCGCGCGATCTGGTGCTCGCCGAACTCCTCGGGTTGCACGATGGCGAAGGACTTCATTTCGGCTCGCTTGCGGTCGGGCTCGTGTTCGGCGTCGTGCTTTCGGCGCTTGCGCGCGTCTCGTGGTCGGAGCTGCCGCACAGGTTCGTCACGTGGCTGCTCAGTCATGGGCGCATCTTCTTTCGCCTCGGTCTCGTCGCCGTCTTTCTCGGCATTCTCGTCTTCTACTGAGCGCCTGCGGGCATCCTCCGAACATAAAAAAGGCCCGGCGTCGCAGCCGGGCCTTTTCCATTGTCTTCTCGCTCCGA
Source organism: Hyphomicrobium sp. (assembly GCA_035445405.1). Lineage (GTDB taxonomy): Bacteria > Pseudomonadota > Alphaproteobacteria > Rhizobiales > Hyphomicrobiaceae > Hyphomicrobium_C. The sequence goes on along the minus strand of DAOMQQ010000063.1, from coordinate 660 downwards.
GTGCGGGCGATCAAACCGAGTAGTACATGTCGTACTCGACCGGATGCGGCGTCATCTCGTAGCGCATGTTCTCGCTCATGCGCAGCTCGATGTAGGCGTCGATCATGTCGTCGGTCATGACGCCGCCGGCCTTCAGGAAGGCGCGGTCGGCATCGAGCGCTGCAAGAGCCTCGCGCAGGCTGCCCGCCACGGTCGGGATCTCGGCGAGCTCGGCCGGCGGCAGGTCGTAGAGGTTCTTGTCCATCGGGTCGCCCGGATGGATCTTGTTCTGGATGCCGTCCAGGCCCGCCATCAGGAGGGCAGTGAAGGCGAGGTAGGGGTTCGCGCCCGGATCGGGGAAGCGGACCTCGATGCGCTTGCCCTTCGGGCTGGTCACGATCGGAATACGACAGGACGCCGAGCGGTTGCGCGCGGAGTACGCCAGCAGCACGGGCGCCTCATAGCCTGGGACAAGACGCTTGTAGGAGTTCGTCAGCGGGTTCGTGAAGGCGTTGATGGCCTTCGCGTGCTTCAGGATACCGCCGATGTAGAACAGGCACGTTTCCGAAAGATCGGCGTACTTGTTGCCGGCAAACGTCGGCTCGCCGTTCTTCCAGATCGACTGGTGCACGTGCATGCCCGAGCCGTTGTCGCCGTAGACGGGCTTCGGCATGAAGGTCG
>DAOMQQ010000062.1:0-13182 GCA_035445405.1 Hyphomicrobium sp. | reverse complement strand
ATAGCCCGACCGCACCGGGCACGGGCCCGTGGTCGTGGCGCTGGCTTCGAGAGAGGGCCGAAGCCAAGCGACCGCCACGGCCCAGCCCGGAGCGGACGGGTATCGGGCCAGCCTAACGGCGCCCGCGTGATGTGAAGCGAAGCGTTCCTTTGTTGTTGTGGCGTTTGAGAGCGAGGCTCGAAAAAGGGGATGGACCGCTTTGTCTCGACGTTCACAAACAAGATCGACGCCAAAGGGCGCGTCTCCGTTCCTGCATCCTTCCGCGCCGTCCTCGAGCGCGACGGGTACCCCGGCGGCATCTACTGCTACCCCGCAATCGACGCTCCGGCCCTCGATGCTGGCGGCGAGAGACTTGCGAAAAAGATCGATGGGCTACTCGCGGGCCTGCCGGACTATTCGGACGAGCGGGACGAACTGTCTGTCGCGCTCTACGGCGACGTCCAGGTTCTCGGCATCGATGGCGACGGGCGTATCGTCCTTCCTGAAAGCCTTCGCCGCCACGCCGATCTTGAAGATCACGTCACATTTGTCGGCCTTGGCGACAAGTTTCAGATCTGGGCGCCGCGCGCCTTCGAGGAGCGGCGCGAGCGCGCCCGCGAGAAGGCGCAGGAGCACAGAAAACTTTTCGGCGCGGGGAGCGGCCACCGCGGGGGCGGTGGTGAAGGAGGAGCGCGGGACTGACGCCTCGGCGCGCCGTGCGGCCGGCGCACCTGGATGTGCGGGCGACCAGTTCCGTGCTCTTCTCCTTTCTTCCGGAAAGCCTGGCCTTCACTGAGACGAAGGCCCGTCTCGGAGCGTTTCAGGCGGCCGCATGGCCGCCTTTTTTATTTTCCGGCGCCGCTCTCGAAATGTCGCCTCGCACCGAATTGGCGAATTGGCCTATAACGCCGTCACCATGACCACGGCATCTCCCGACCCCGAAAACACGGAAACCCGGCACGTTCCCGTCCTTCTCGCAGAGGTGCTGGAGCATCTCGCACCGCGAGACGGCGAGACGTACATCGATGGGACGTTCGGTGCGGGCGGCTATGCGCGCGCCATCCTCGAAGCCGCGGATTGCCGCGTGATCGCCATCGAGCGTGACCCTTCGGCGTTCGAGGCCGGACAGGCGCTGGTTCGGGAGTTCGGCGGGCGGCTCACGCTCGTGCCCACGACCTTCTCCAACATGGAAGACGCGGCTCACGAGGCCGGACACGACACCGTGGATGGCGTGGTGCTCGACATCGGCGTCTCGTCGATGCAGCTCGACGACGCGGAACGCGGCTTCTCGTTCCTGCGCGACGGGCCGCTCGACATGCGTATGTCGCAGGACGGCCTTTCCGCCGCCGACGTCGTCAACACGATGGACGACGACGAGCTTGCGGACATCCTCTATCAGCTTGGCGAGGAACGGCGCTCGCGTGCCATCGCGCGCGCCATCGCGAAGGTGCGCACGGAGGCGCCGATCACCACGACGCGGGCGCTCGCCAGTATCGTGGAGCGCGTGCTGGGGCGCCCCCGGCCCGGCGACAAGCATCCCGCAACCCGCACGTTCCAGGCGCTTCGGATTCACGTGAACGACGAGCTCGGCGAGCTTGCGGGCGGTCTCGCGGCGGCCGAGCGGCTTCTGAAGCCGGGCGGCCGGCTTGCGGTCGTCACGTTCCATTCGCTGGAGGATGCGCTGGTCAAGCGGTTCCTCAACGCCCGCTCCGGCAAGCAGGCCGGCGGCTCGCGGTATCTGCCGGAGCCCACTGCCCCCCGCCGAGACTCAAGTTTCCGAATTGTTAACACTCGGGGCGTTACACCTAACAAAAAGGAAACGGACGCAAATCCACGGGCGCGCTCCGCCCGGCTCCGCGTCGGACTTCGCACCGACGCGCCGGCGTGGGAAGACGGAGCAGACCCGTAACGTCCTTTGCTTTCTGTTGGGGTCAGAACCATGCATCCGCTTACGGTTTCGGCAGCGTTTCTCGCCATCTCAAGCGCCTTTCTGCTCTACGGCCTTTCCTACGATACCCGTCAGCTCGAAGCCCGCATCGCCGCCAAGGAGCGCCAAGCCGACCGGGCGCGCGCCGACATCGCGGTGCTCAAGGCTGAGCGTGCGCACCTTGCGCGGCCCGATCGCATCTCGCCCCTGGCGCGCGAACAGGGGCTCGAACCCTTGACCGACCGGCAGATCGCCGATTTCGCCACCGAAACCGACATTCAAACCGGCGCCATCGCCCGATAGGGCCGTTCTTGGGTTGTATCTGGGGGCGAACATGAAGCGCGCGGCAAGAGGTGGCCGACAGACGCGGAAGCGGGATCTTCCTCAAGCGTCGGCAGACGCCCATGTCTCGGCAACCGCCGGCATGAGGACGCGCCTCGTTATCCTCGCCGTCATGGTGACGTTCGCCAGCATCACGTTCCAGCTCGGCCGGCTGGCCGCGAGCGGCACCGGCGACATGGTCGCCACGCTCACCGAGCAGACACCGCGCAGCCTCGCGCGGCCGGACATCGTGGATCGTGGCGGCCGCCTGCTCGCCACCGACGTCGAGATGCCCTCGCTCTATGCCGACCCCTCGCTCGTTCGCGGCATCGACAATCTCACCGAGCGGCTTCAGACCGTGCTTCCCGATCTCGACGGGGCCGAGCTGCGGCGCACCCTTTCCGACCGAAACCGCCGCTTTGCCTGGATCCGGCGCGGACTTTCGCCGAGGCTCGCCCAAGAGGTGCACGATCTCGGCCTGCCGAGCCTCGCGTTCCGCACCGAGCTGCGCCGGGCCTATCCGCTCGAACGGCTCGCAGGACACGTGCTCGGGGCGGTGAACGTGGACAACCGCGGCGCGGCGGGCGTGGAGCGTTTCATCGACGAAGGGCTCAACGCCGATTCCCAGAGCGGCCGCCCGTTCAACGCCGGCCTGCCGGTGCGGCTCACGATCGATCTTGGCGTGCAGCACGCGCTCGACGAAGAACTGAAGTCCGCCATGTCGCGCTACGAGGCGAAGGGCGCGGCAGGTCTCGTGATGGATGTGCGAACGGGCGAAATGCTCGCGTCCTCGTCGCTGCCGAGCCTCCATCCGTCGAGCCCCGCAGAGCTCATGGATCCTGAGCGCCGCGACAAGATCCAGGGGGGGACGTACGAGCTCGGCTCGATCTTCAAGATCGTCACCGTAGCCATGGGCCTCGACGGCGGGACAACCAAACCCGACACCGTGTTCGACGTGACGAAGCCGCTGACCGCGAGCCGGTTCACGATCCGTGACGCGTATCCGGCAAGGCGCCCGCTCACCACCGGCGAAATCCTGATCCGCTCGTCCAACGTCGGCTCGGGCCTGATCGCGCTGCAGGAAGGCCCCGAGAAGCACAAGGCGTTTCTCGACAAGCTCGGGCTCACGACCGCCATGAGGACCGAAGCGGGACCCGTGGCCACGCCGCAGCTCCCGCCCAAGCTCGGCCGCGTGGAGCAGATTACGGTCTCGTACGGGCACGGCCTTGCCGTCGCTCCGATCCAGTTCGCCGCCGCCGTCGCGAGCCTCATCAACGGCGGAACCGCCGTGTCGCCGACGTTCGTCAGCGGGCATGCAAACGGCGCGGACCGGGCGCGCGTCGTCAAGGCGGAGACCAGCCGCGACCTCAACGTGCTGCTCCGGCGCACGGTGGGCGAGCCGAACGGCACCGGCCGGCGGGCAGATGTGCCGGGCTATCGGGTCGGCGGAAAGACCGGCACGGCCGAGTTGCCCGGGCGGGGCGGCTATCAGAAAAAGGCTGTGATCTCGTCGTTCCTCGGCGCCTTCCCTATGGACGATCCCCAGTACCTGACGCTGATCCTGCTGTTCGAGCCTTCCGGCACGGAGGAGACGGGCGGTGAGATCCTGGCCGGTCGCAACGCGGCACCCACGGCAGGGCGCCTGATCTCGCGCATCGCGCCCCTGCTCGGCGTGAAGCCGGAGCGGGATATCGCTCTTCTGCGAACTGACGCGCCTTAACCCTATGCCAACGGTCGTGTCCGATACTGGGCCCATCCGTTTTTCAGCCGCGACCTTGCTCCGTGTTGCTGACGCTACCCTGCAGCATCGGGGCCGTGAACTCATGGACGACATCGAAATCGTATCGGGCTGTTCGGCCATTGCTCAGCTCGCCCCCCTCTGGGACGAGGCGGCCGTGCATGGCGGCATCGGTGCGTTCGAGCGCTTCGATCTCGTTCGCGATGCGGCCCGAGCCGCCGCCGATCTCGGTTCCGAGCCCATGGTCATCGTGTTCCGGCGCGCAGGCCGCGTGGCCTCGCTGCTCGCGTTGCGGACGGAGCGCCTGATGGGCGCGCGTGTCGCGGTCGCGCTCGTCCATCCGCTTGCGCAATACGCCGACACGGCGGGGGCGGCACTCACGCCTGAAGAGCTCGCGCAGGCCACCACGCTGCTCGCCGCGCGTGGGCTCAACATGCTGCTTCTGCGCAAAGTGCGGGAGGACAGCAGCCTCCACGCGGCGCTCTCGGCCAACGGACACTCGCAAAGCGCGTCCGAGACAGCCCTCTACATCGACCTCGCCGCGTTCGGGACGCTGGACGCCTACGAAGCCTCCTTCTCGAGCACGACGCGACGCAACCGCCGCCAGCGCCGGAAGAAGCTCGAAGCGCTTGCTGGGCCGCTGTCGTTCGCGGTGCTGCGCGGGGAAGAGGCGCTCGCCGCATTCGACAAAGCGCTCGATTGGAAACGTGCGTGGCTCGCGGATCGCGGCATCGCGAGCCCGGTCTTCGACAGCGGCGCCTGGGAAGGGCTTCTCCGGAGCATGGTCGCGTCCGGCGAAGGCATCGTCTCGACGCTTCATGCCGGGGATCGGCTCGTCGCCGTCGAACTGGGCTTCGCAGACGAAGCGACCTACATCGCCTATCTCGGCGCGTTCGAACCGGAATTCAGCTCCGCAAGCCCAGGGCAGGAGCAGATGCTCCGCACGGTCGCATGGTGTTTCGAGCAGGGCCTCGCACGCTACGACCTGCTGGCGCCTGCCGACGACTACAAACGCCAATGGGCGCGCAAGGAGACGGGCGTCGCCATCGACGACTACGCCGTCGCGCTGACCGTTCTCGGGCGCGGCGTCGCCGGAATGCGCCGCCGTGTGCGTCCCGTGGCGCGCACGCTCTATCTGCGGCTTTCGCCGGAGGTGCGTCTTGCAGGAGAGCGCTACGGCAAGCCCGCCGCAGCGGTGGCAGCCGCCGCTGCGCTGTGCGCCGGCGCCGTGCTCGAAGCGATGAGCTGAGCTGAGCGCTACGCCACACCTTCCGAACGCGTTTAGAACCACCGGCGGCACAGGCCGCCGGTGGTTCCTCCCCGCATTGCGCTTCGGCGCCATCGGGCAGCACCCCAGCGCTCACGGTCCGCTATTTCAACCGAGCTGCGCTCGCCCGCTCGGTGCAAAAGCCCGATTACCGCCGTCATCGATCTCTATGAAGACGATGCGGCGCATTCAACGTCTAAGTCCGTCTAAGAGGGATCCGGTCATGCGTGAGGAGAGGGGCGAGGACTGGAGCACCTTCGTGCGGCGCTACCGGTTGCGGCACGGCTTGAGCCAAGTGCACATGGGCGAGCTTCTTGGCGTCGCTCAGCGGACCGTCTCGCGATGGGAACGGGGCGACGACAAGCCGAGCGTCGCGCAGCAGAAGCGTCTCCGCGATCTGGGCTGGGCGCCGGAAGGCACACTCATCCGCTCGCTCTACGCCTCGATCACGCATTGCCCGGCTGCACGCGCCCTCACGCGCACCTCCAACCTCGAACTCTATCGCCTGTCGGGGCCCGCCCTCGTCAAGCGGCCCTCCATGGCCAACTGGATCGGGCATAAGCTGGCGCCCATCGCGTGCGGCGTGCTGGCGGAGATCATGGAGGACAGACCGCTCCAGCAAGCGATTGCGAACGGGGACATTCAAAGCCTGGCCACGACGACACGAAGCGTGCTGAAAACCGAAGAGCACGACCAGATCGGGCTCTACCGCACGACCATCACCTACTTCTTTCACGAAGGGACGCTCTACAGCGATGCGATCGGCGTTCCGGCACCTTCGGACGCCGCGTGCGGGTATCGGGCGGTGTCGGTGGACGAGGCAATCTACGACATCTGAAGGGATGCCCTAGGCGCGGCTCGCCAGCGCATCGCGGCCGAGCGCGGTGAGCGCGGTGGTCACGATGCCCGAGGCGGAAAGACCGGCCTTTTCGTACATACGGGCGGGCGCATCGTGGTCGATGAACGCGTCCGGCAGCACCATGGTCCGCACCTTCAAACCGCGATCGAGCGCGCCCGATGCCGCCAGCTCGTGCAGGACATGACTGCCGAAGCCGCCGACCGAGCCTTCCTCGATCGTGATGAGCACCTCGTGCTCTTTCGCGAGACGGGCGATCAGCTCGCGGTCGAGCGGCTTCATGAAGCGCGCGTCCGCAACCGTGGTCGACAGCCCCATGGCGCCGAGCTGATCGGCAGCCTTCAGCGCCTCGCCGAGCCGGGCCCCCAGCGACAGGATGGCAACCGCGTTGCCCTCGCGGACGATGCGGCCCTTGCCGAGCTCCAGCGGCACGCCTTCCTCGGGGCGCTCGACGCCCAGGCCCTCGCCGCGCGGATAGCGGAAGGCGCACGGGAGGTCATCGAGGGCGGCCGCAGTGGCCACCATGTGAACAAGCTCCGCCTCGTCAGCAGCGGCCATGATGACGAAGTCCGGCAGGCAGCCGAGATAGGCGAGATCGAACGAGCCCGCATGCGTCGGCCCATCGGCGCCGACGAGGCCCGCGCGATCGATCGCGAAACGGACCGGCAGACGCTGGATCGCGACGTCGTGGACGACCTGGTCGTACGCGCGCTGCAGGAACGTCGAATAGATGGCGCAGAACGGCTTCAAGCCTTCGGTCGCGAGGCCGGCCGCAAACGTCACCGCGTGCTGCTCGGCGATGCCGACGTCGAACGTGCGGTCGGGGAATTCGCGGCCGAAGAGATCGAGGCCAGTGCCGTCCGGCATGGCGGCCGTGATGGCGACGACACGCTTGTCCTTCTTCGCCTCGGCGATCAGGCTGTCGGCAAACACGCGCGTGTAGGTCGGCGCGTTCTGCTGCGGCTTCACCTGCGCGCCGGTCACGACGTTGAACTTGGCGACGCCGTGATACTTGTCGTCGGAGGCTTCCGCGGGCCCGTAGCCCTTGCCCTTCTTGGTGACGACGTGAACCAGGATGGGCCCCTGCGTCGCGCCCTTGACGTTCTTCAGCACCGGCAGAAGCTGGTCGAGATCGTGGCCGTCGATGGGACCTACGTAATAGAAGCCCAGCTCCTCGAACCACATGCCGCCTTGCCAGAGGTGACGCGTGTATTCCTCCATGCGTGCCGCGCGGCGCTCCCAGCTCTTGGGCAGACGCTTTGCAAGCTGCTTTGCGAAGTCGCGGAGCTGAAGGTAGGTGTCGCTCGACGTGACGCGGGCGAGATAGGACGAGAAGGCGCCGGTGGGCGGCGCAATCGACATGTCGTTGTCGTTGAGGATCACGATCAGGCGCTCGTCGCGGGCGCCTGCGTTGTTCATGGCCTCGTACGCCATGCCCGCGCTCATCGCGCCGTCGCCGATCACGCAGACGACGTTGTTGGTCTCGCCCTTGAGATCGCGTGCGACGGCCATGCCGAGACCGGCGGAGATCGACGTCGACGAGTGCGCTGCGCCGAACGGGTCGTACTCGCTCTCGGCACGCTTGGTGAAGCCCGACAGGCCCCCGCCCTGGCGCAGCGTGCGGATGCGGTCGCGGCGGCCGGTCAGAATCTTGTGGGGATAGGACTGGTGGCCGACGTCCCAGATCAGGCGATCGCGCGGCGTGTCGAAAACCCAGTGCAGCGCGACCGTCAGTTCCACGACGCCAAGCCCGGCGCCGAGATGGCCTCCCGTCACGGAGACGGCCTCAATGGTCTCGTGGCGCAACTCGTCGGCAATCTGGCGGAGATCCGATTCCGGGTGCGCGCGGAGATCCGCGGACGTGCGGATACGGTCGAGGAGCGGGGTCTTGCTCACGGTAGGGTCTTCATCCTTCGATCTTGGCGCCCTGGCTCTTTGATGAGGTGCCAGAGCCATGCCGCAGGCCGGAAACGGGCTCCTGGCGGACGCCGAGACACTTTAGCCCCGAACAGGCGGCAGATGAAAGGCCGATACCGAGCAATTCCTGCACCGGGATGCGGCAGAACGCGCCGCGCGCGGCCTTATTCGGGGTCGAGCGGCTCCGTACCCCTCGGGGTTCCATCGGCGCCGACGGTCAGCTTCTCGACGCGGGCCTCGGCCTGCTTCAAAAGCCGGTCGCAGTGCTCGCGCAGCGCCTCGCCGCGCTCATAGATGGTGATGCTCTCCTCGAGCTCCACGTCGCCGCGCTCCAGCCGGCTGACGATGGTCTCCAGTTCCTTCAGCGCGCGCTCGAAGCTGAGCTCGCGGATATCGGAATGCTTGTTCGCCGGTTTGCTCATACGGATACGGCCCCCTGATTCTTTGGACCGGAATTTAGAGCGTCAGGCGCCGCTCTGCACCCCTCTTGTTTATTTATTGCGATCAGCAGCTTAGCTTCCGAGATCCATAAGTGTGCGGACATGGACCGCCACCGATTTCGCGAGAGCTTCGAGATCATAGCCGCCTTCGAGCATGGAGACGACGCGGCCATCGCAGTGCTTCGAGGCGATCTTGCCCAGCTCTTCCGTCGCCCACATGAAGTCGGCCTCGACGAGGCGAAGGCCGCCCAAGGGATCGCGCCGGTGGGCGTCGAAGCCCGCGGAGATCACGATCAGGTCCGGGCTGAAGTCGTGCAGCGACTTCAGGATGCGCGAGGAAAACGCGTCGCGGAAGGTCTCGCCGTCGTCGCCGGCGCGAAGGGGCGCGTTCCAGATGTTGCCGGCGCCGGTCTCCGACACCTCGCCCGTGCCCGGAAAGAGCGGCATCTGGTGCGTCGAGCCATAGAACAGATTTTTGTCCGACCAGAAGACGTCCTGGGTGCCGTTGCCGTGGTGCACGTCGAAATCGACCACCGCGACGCGGTCCGCGCCGTGACGCGTACGTGCGTGATGGGCGGCGATGGCCGCGTTCGAAAACAGGCAGAAACCCATCGGGCGACTCTTCTCGGCGTGGTGGCCCGGCGGGCGCACCTGGCAGAAGGCGTTGGCGACACGGCCTTCCATCACCGCATCCACCGCATCGAGACCGGCGCCGACGGCCCGGAGCGAGGCCTCGAGGCTCGCGGGCGACATGACCGTATCGCCGTCGAGGTGGATGTTGCGGCTTTCCGTTTCGGCGGTCTTCGCCGCGCCTTTGACGCGGGCGATGTGGTCTTCGGGATGGGCGCGCAGGATCGCCTCCTCCACATCGTCGCGCAGAGGCGCAACGGCCCGTTCGAGCGCGTTGTAGCTCTCGTGCGCGAGCACCTTGTCGATGGCGCGCATACGGTCCGCGCGCTCCGGATGCCCCGGCCCCGTGTCGTGCTCGACAAAGACGGGGTGGGTCAAGAGCAGTGTCGCCATCGTGTGATCAGCCTCGAGCGTTTCCGAAGTTTCTTCTTGAGCCCATGATAGCCAAGCGGCCCGGGCTGGCCAGCGCTATCGCGCCCAAGGGCTCATGCGCTGCGCCCGCGGAGCCAGTTCCAGCCCCGGATCGGAGCCGTGATCAGCGACCAGAGCGAGAGCAGCCCGGTCCAGAGCAGCGCAGGAATGCCCGCGAGCGGCAGGAAGACGAGGAGAAACGCTGAGGCGCGCGCGACCCGGGCGGCCCAAAAACCGACGCGGCCGGAATACTCCTCGCGCCGTTCCGGCGGCCACAGCCGGACCCACCATCGCCGCGCAACGGCGATCCCGATCACGCCGCAGGCGATCGCGGCGAGATAGAGGTATTGGATCCAAGCGGGGATGCCGGCAATGATGCGCGCATCCAATTCACGCTCCTGGGACGCGTCGCGGGCGTAGATCGTGGCAGACCGCACTGCGACGTGGCCGGTGATGTCGCCGATCCACGGACCGAGCGTGTTCGTGATCGGCGCGGTCATGCCCTCTATGGGACGCGCCGTCATCACCACACGGCCGAGCGAACCCGGCGCGGCCTGGATCGCCAACTCGCCGCCCCCGCCGAGCGCGGAGAGGAAATCGGCGAACGTTGCGCGCGTCATCGCGTCGTCGAGCCCGGTGACTGCGATGCGCTGCCAGAGCCAGTTGCGCCCGCCCGGCTGATGCGCGGCGCTGGCCTGGAGCAGCACCAGATTGACGTCCGAGGCTTCCGCAGCGCGCACGAGCGCCTCGACATCGAGCGACTGCTCGGGGCCGCGCGAAGGGCGAAACGTGATGCGGTTGCCCTCGATGCGGCCCGAGACGAGCGCGGTCTGGCCCTTGAGACCGGAGAGCGCGTCCGGCAACAGCGCGGGATCGATCTGATCGATGAGCGCGGCGCCGGACTTCGGGTCGCGGCGAGGTGCTGTCGTCAGCCGCTTCGGTCCGCCGGGCTCCAGCGCGAGAACGCGAATGCTCGCCTTATTGAGCGGCCGTCCAAGACGGAAGGCTGCCTCCTGAAACTGGGCACGGTTGCCGAGACCGACGGTGACGTTGGGGCGGAACTCCGCGACGAGCTCGCCGCCCGCATCTGGCCGGCGCAGACGGTAGGCGTCCCTGCCGACCACAAGGTGGAGATCCGCGTCCGGAAGACCACGCAAAAGCTCGCGCCGCGCGAAAACGGTCTCCGCACTCAGATACAGCGCGAGCGGCTCGTCGGGGGCGGCATTCGGTGCGAGCGTCGTGCGGACGCGTGCCATCTCGGCCGGCGTGGCCGCCGTGAACACCTCGCCCTCGCGGCTCACGAAGCGCCAATGACCTTCAGGCGTCACGTGGGCCGCGAGCGTCGTGCCGCGCGCCAGGCGCGGCACCTTCGCGACGTGGGCCGCTGCCTCGTCGAGTGCGCCGAGACCATGCCGTCCAGCCTTGAGACCTGCAAACCCGCCGGCGTCTCCCGCTTCGCGCACGATGCGCGAGAGCCAATGGGCGTGGGACGGCACGACGGAACCCAGGGTCGGAACGGCGAGCATAAAGGCCAGTGCCGTCCATCGCAGGAAGCGCATGTTCACTCTCCCCCTCCCTCCGCCGACCAACGTCGCCTCGCCTCTCTTGCCGCGGTCAGGCAGGGGCCAGACCGGCTGAAGCGCCCAACACTGCATGGCCGCCGGACATTACGATGGCGGAGAGCCCGCCCGCTCCCACCGCGACGTTCTCCGCGAAGAAGCGGGCCAGCGTGACCGACTGGCCCACATTTCCGCTTTCCTCCAGCTCCAGCAACGCCGCCTTGGCGAGGAAATGCCCACCAGCCACGACGCCGAACAGGCGCAGATAGGGCGTAGCGCCCGCGAGCGCGAGCGTCGGTGTCTTGGCCAGCGCTGCTCCCATCCACCGGGTCGCCTCGCCGAGATCCGCAACAGCCGCGGCAAGGCGCTCGCCCGCGCGTCCGAGCTCGGGACGGTTCTCGCCCATGAAGCGGCGGGCCGTGGCCTCGAACTCCGCGATCACGCCTTCGACCACGCGGCCTTCGCCGAGCGGCAGCTTGCGGGTTACGAGATCGATGGCCTGGATGCCGTTGGTGCCTTCGTAGATCGGCAGGATGCGCGCGTCGCGATAGGGCTGGGCGGCGCCCGTTTCCTCGATGAAGCCCATGCCGCCGTGCACCTGAATGCCGAGGGACGCGACCTCGCAGCCGATGTCGGTCGAGAACGCCTTCGCGACGGGGGTGAAAAGTGCGGCGCGGTCGGCCGCGATCCGGCGCGCGGCTTCGTCGGGTGCGCTGTGCGAGGCGTCCGTCTCGCGCGCGGTTGCATAGCAGATGGCACGCGCGGCGCGCGTCATCGCCCGCATCGTGAGCAACATGCGCCGGACGTCCGGATGCTCGGCGATGGGCACCATGCCGCCCGCGCGCACGCCATGGGCGCGGCCCTGGCGGCGCTCCTCGGCATAGCGCTCGGCAGCCTGCGTCGCGCGCTCCGCAACGGCGACGCCTTGAATGCCGACGGCCAGACGCGCTGCGTTCATCATCACGAACATGGTGTTGAGACCCCGGTTCTCCTCGCCCACGAGGTAGCCGATGGCGCCCTCGCCGCGCTCTCCGAATTTCATGACCGCCGTCGGACTGCCGTGAATGCCGAGCTTGTGCTCGAGCCCGGCGCAGATCACGTCGTTCTCCTCGCCGAGAGATCCGCCCTCCCCGACGAGGCGCTTCGGGACGAGGAACAGCGAGATGCCGCGCGTGCCCTCCGGTGCTCCGGCCAATCGCGCGAGCACGAGATGGACGATGTTCTCGGTGAGGTCGTGGTCGCCGTAGGTGATGAAGATCTTGGTGCCGAAGATGCGGTATGTGCCGTCCTCGTTGCGCTCGGCGCGCGTCGCGACAGGGCCGAGGTCGGAGCCCGCGTGCGGCTCCGTCAGGTTCATGGTTCCGGTCCATTCGCCGCTCACCATGCGCGGGAGATAGCGGGCCTTGAGCTCCTCCGAGCCGCCCGCATGCAGCGCGTCGATCGCGCCCTGCGTCAGCAGCGGGCACAGGCCGAACGAGAGATTGGCGCCGTTCCACATCTCGCAGACGGCGATGGCCACCGTTTCGGGCAGCGCCTGCCCTCCGAACTCGGCCGGGCACGGCAGCGCGCTCCATCCCGCCTCGCGAAACGCCGTGTAGGCTTGCTTCCAGCCCGGAGGCGTCGTCACTTTTCCGTCGACCCAGCGCGAGGGCGTCCGATCTCCGACCGCATTCAGCGGCGCCAGCTGTTCGGAGGCGAACTTTCCGGCTTCTTCCAGAACGGCCCTCAGCGTTTCCTCGTCGAGCTCACCATAGGCGCCCTTATCCATGTCCTCGGAAAGGCCCGCCGCCGTCTTGAGCGCGAGGAGGATGTCGTCTACTGGAGCCTCATACGTCATGGGTTCTCCTTTTCCCGGGGAGCCTGAATTCTTACCGTTGCGGCGTGCGGCGCATCATCGTCGGGAAGTCCACCCCATGCAACGGAGCAGCAGCGAACCGTCCCTCATGACCGTGCGAACAGCCGATCCATCCGCCATCGAAGAGGCCGCGCGCCTTCTCAACGACGGGGAGCTTGTGGCCTTTCCGACCGAGACCGTCTATGGCCTCGGTGCGGATGCCACCAACGGACGCGCGGTCGCAGCCGTGTTCGAGACCAAGGGGCGGCCGCAGTTCAACCCGCTGATCGTGCATGTGCCGGA
>DAOMQQ010000061.1:0-13244 GCA_035445405.1 Hyphomicrobium sp. | reverse complement strand
AGGGCTCGAAAAGCTCGGCTACTCCGCCGGCGATATCGAAAGCGACGTGCTTTAGAGCGTGATCATTTTCGATTGAATCGGGATCATGCTCTATCTCTTTGGTGAGACCGATGAGTCACGCTTCAGGCTGATAGGGCCTGAAGCGATCATGGTCTAGGATTCGCTTCTGAGAGTGTCGAGCAACTCGCCCGCGTGCGTGTGCGGGGGATGCACGGGATAAACGACACGCTCGATCACGCCGTCGCGGATGACCAGTGTGAGGCGCTTGAGATACGTCTCGCCACCTGCCTTGAACGTCGGAAGGCCGAGCGCATCGCGCAACTTCCCCTCCGCATCCGACGCCAATGGAAATCTGAGGCCGAGGCGGGCCGCAAACTCTTGCTGGTCCGCGGTCGGCTGTCCGCTCACGCCCAAGACATCCACGCCCATCACGCGATACGCGACATAGGCATCGTGAAAGCCTTCGGCCTCGGGCGTCGAGCCGTGGGCTCCCGGGATGTCGTCCCAATTCGGAGGATTCGAGCACCCGGGCCTGCCCGTCCACGGATAGACGAACACGATCCAGCGGCCGGGGAGACGTGCGAGCGAAAGCGGCTCACCGTCGAGGGCGGTGAGCGGGACATCGGGCAATTCGAGCCCAGGCACGAGGTGGCGCGCACCGCCGTCGTCTTGCGGCTCGGGCCAAGGCCATGGCGCCGTCACCGCGGGTTTGCCTTCAGCCAGGCCAGCACATCGGCGGCGTTCCGATCGGGCGGGAACACGGGATAGAAGACGTGCGCCACGGTGCCGTCGTCGATGATCAACGCCATCCGCTTGATCATCGCTTTGCCGGACACCTCCATCCCGGGCAGCGACAGGGCGCGCGCGAACGCGAGATCCGCGTCGGAGAGAAGCGGAAACGGAAGGTGGAGGCGTTCGACGGTGGCCTTCTGCTCTTCGAGCGCCTGCGTCGACAGGCCGAACACGGAAGAAGCGCCAGCCTCCCTCAATTCGGCATGAAGATCGCGGAAGGCGCATGCATGCGGCGTGCACCCCCGCGCGCCGGGGATCGCATCCCAGCCGTCGGGCAAGGCAACGCCGGGCGTGCCGGTCATCGGGTAGACGAAGAGGACGGTGCGGCCGGGAAGCTGCGCGAGGGATACGCTTCCGCCCTCCGTCGACGGCAGCGCGATGTCGGCAAGTCGCACGGCGGCGAGGTGGGCCGTGGCACCGTCATCTTCGGGCACGGGCAACTTGGACCAATCCACATCCTGGAAACCGCTGCGGCCGTCGACCATTGCGTCAGCCCTTCTCGCGCATGATGCGCTGCTTCTGCCGGTTCCAGTCGCGCTTGGCGGCCGTCTCGCGCTTGTCGTGCAGCTTCTTGCCTTCGGCGAGCGCGATCTTGAGCTTCGCCCGGCCGCGCGCGTTGAAGTAAAGCTCGAGCGGGACGATGGTCATGCCCTTGCGGGTCACGGCCTGGAACAGCTTCGCAAGCTCGCTCTTGCGCAGCAGCAGGCGCCGCTTCCGGCGCGGCTCGTGCTGGAAGAAGGCGCCCGCATCCTGATACTCGGGGATGTAGGCGTTGATCAGACAGAAGCTGCCGTCATCCTCGAACGACGCATAGCTTTCGGTGATGTTGGCCTGGCCGCGGCGCAGGCTCTTCACCTCCGTCCCCTTCAACTCCAGGCCGGCTTCGTAATCGTCAGTGACGAAATACTCGTGGCGCGCCTTCCGGTTCTCGGCAACGAGCCGGCGGCCGTCGTCCTTTTTGGCCGACATGGCTCTTCAGCTTTCTTCTATTCGGCGGCAGCGGCCGTGAGCAGGCCAACCTTGGCGAGCGCCGCGTCCACGACCTTCTTGCCCGCATCGGTGACCGGCACCATTGGCAGGCGCATCTCGGCGGAGCAGAGGCCCAGGCGCGAGGCGGCATATTTGACGGGGCCCGGATTGGTTTCGACGAACAGCGCATCGAACAGCGGCATCAGGCGATCCTGCAGCTTGAGGGCGGCAGCGAAATCGCCCTTCATGCACGCGTTCTGGAACTCGGCGCAGAGGCGCGGGGCGACGTTCGAGGCCACCGAGATGCAGCCGTGCCCGCCGTGCGCCATGAAGGCGAGCGCGGTCGCATCCTCGCCCGAGAGCTGGTTGAACTCGGGGCCCATGGCAGCGCGCTGCTGCGACACGCGCACGAGATTGGCGGTCGCGTCCTTTACGCTCGTGACGTTCTTCAACTCGTAGATGCGCGCCATCGTCTCGACCGACATGTCGACATTGGTGCGGCCGGGAATGTTGTAGATGACGATGGGGATGCCGACCTTGTCGTCGATCGCCTTGAAGTGCTGGTAGAGGCCTTCCTGCGTCGGCTTGTTGTAATAGGGGTTCACGATCAGCAGGCCGTTCGCGCCCACCTTCTCGGCGTGCTGCGACAGCTCGATCGCTTCATCGGTGGAGTTGGAGCCGGTGCCGGCGATCACGGGCACGCGTCCGCGCGCCGCCTCGATCACGACCTCGATCACACGCTTATGCTCGTCGAAATTCAAAGTCGGGCTCTCGCCCGTCGTCCCGGTGGGAACGAGGCCGTGCGTGCCTTCGGTAATCTGCCACTCGACCAGGCGGCGCAGCGCCTCCTCGTCCAGCAGGCCGTTCTTGAACGGCGTCACAAGCGCCGTGATGGAGCCTCTGAACATGCCCTCTCCCGCTTAATCTCTCGTTCTCTGACGAGACCGAATGATCCACGCTTCAGGCTGATAGGGCCTGAAACGATCATGGTCTCTTTCGTTAGACCGATGATTCACGCTTCAGGCTGATAGGGCCTAAAGCGATCATGGTCTAGCATCTCCCGGCGGCGATCAACGCCTGCCGGGCCTTTCCGCGCGGACACTCACCTTGGGACAGGCACCTTGAATGCCTGCGCTCGAGTTTGTACCCTCTTGGCGTTGCGTTCGCCCGTTCATGGCCTCAAATGCGGCTGGGAACGTGGACATTATGCGCTCAGGCGACAGCCTGCAAGAACACGACGTGGTACCAGCCCGCTCCACGAGACCGCCCGGCAGAGCCCCGAGAGAGCAGTTGCACCTCTGGCCGCCGGCCAAAGCAATCGGTGCCGGGGTCCGGCACTCATTCGAGGACGAGCGTGACAGGACAGAGGCCGAGAGCCGTTTCGCCCCGCCGACACCTGGCCTTCGCAGCCGGCGGCCTTGCCCTCGCTCTCCTGGCGGTGGGGCTCGCGCCGGTTTCCGCCCTGGCCCAGAAACTCCCGGAACTGCCCGCCCCGGCCAATCCCACCCAGGCCGAGCGCGCGTTCATGGCGCGGATGGACGAGGCCATCAAGCCGCTCGTCTCGCTCGACCTCAGCGACGCTGACAAAGAGCGGGTGAAAAGCGCGTTTCGCGCGCTCGGCGCCGGTCAGGACGATGTGGAGAAAGCCCAGGCCCTGAAGGACCAGATCTCCGATCCCGTGGCGCGGAAGCTCGTGCAATGGTGGAGACTGCGCCGGGGACACGGCACGTCGGACGAGTACCGCGCCTTTCTCGACGCCAATCCAGCGTGGGCCAACCGCAACCTTCTGACGCAGCGCCGCGACGAAACGCTTTTCACCGCGGGCGGCACCTCGGCAGACATCAAGGCGCATTTCGCGGACAGCGCGCTCGAGAGCGCAGCCGGGTTCGCGGCCCTCGCGTCCGCGCACCTCGCGGAGGGAAACACCGACGAAGCGCGCCGCCTCGCCGCGCACGCCTGGCGCACTCACGATCTCCCCGCACGGCTCGAAGCCGGCTTTCTCGACCGCTTCGGCTCGCTGCTCACGCAAGCGGACCACAAGTGGCGCCTCGACCGCCTCATCATCAGCGACGCACGCTGGAAGACCGAGAAGGACGCGCAGGCGACCATGGCGCGGCGTGTGCTGCCGCTGTTGCCGGCCGCGGAGCACAAAAAGGCCGAGGCGCGGATTTCGGTGCTGTTCGGCAACAAGAACGCGAGGGCCGCCGTCGATGCACTGCCGGCGGAGAGCGTGCCGGACTGGGGTCTCGTCTTCCATCGCATCCAGGCGCTGAGGCGCGCGGGCAAGGTGGAAGAGGCCGCGCGCATGATGCTGTCCGCGCCCACCGAAGAGGCGCTCACCGTGGTGCCGGATGTGTGGTGGACCGAGCGGCGCACCACCGCCTATGCCGCGCTCCGGATCGGCAAGCCGAAGCTCGCCTACGAGCTTGTGCGCGAGGCCGGGCCGCTCGGCGAGAACGCAATCAAGGATCAGGCCTTCATGGCCGGATGGATCGCGCAACAGAACCTCAACGACCCGAAGGCGGCCGAGCCGCATTTCCGCGCGCTCTACAAGTCGGCTGACGGCCCCTTGAGCCGCGCCCGGGCGCGCTACTGGATGGGGCGCAACGCGGAGGCGCGCGGCGATACGTCCGAGGCGCAGCGCTTCTATCAGGAAGCCACGGCCGACCCCGATACCTTCCACGCGCTTCTCGCGCGCCAGAAGCTCGAGCCGGGGACGCTCGCCGTCACCATTGAGCCGCCGCAGCCGCCAACCGACGCGGAGGCGCGCGCGTTCATCGATCTCGACGCGGCGCGCGCCGTCGTGATCGCACACAAGGCCGGGCTCGATGCCAGCATCCCGCGCGCGTTCCTGCTGTCGCTGCGCCAGCACCTCAGGACCGAGCCCGAGGCCGCGATGATCGCGCACCTCGCGGAAGCCATCGGCGACACGCAATCGGCGGTGCGCACCGCCAAGACCGCGATCGCGCGCGGGCAGAACCTTTACTACTATAGCTACCCCGTGCACCCGTTCCCGGCCTACACGCCGCTGCGCAAGCCGCCCGAGACGGCGTTCCTGCTCGGGCTCGCACGCCAGGAGACGGAGTTCAATACGCAGATCGTCTCGGGTGCCGGCGCCAAGGGCATCCTGCAGGTGATGGCGGTGACCGCAAAGCACGTCTGCCGCGACTACAAGATCAAGTGCGAGCTCGACCGGCTGCTCAAGGACCCGTCGTACAACACGATGCTGGCGTCCGCTTACGTCGGCGACCGGATGCGGGACGTGCGCGGCTCGTACATTCTGACGCTCACGAGCTATAATGCGGGACCGGGGCGCACGCGGCAGTGGATCCGCGAGTTCGGCGATCCGCGGGAGGCCGGCATCGATCCCATCGACTGGATCGAGCGGATTCCGATCCAGGAGACGCGCGAGTACGTGGGCAAGGTGCTGGCCAATATTCAAATCTATCGCGCGCGCCTCGGCGAAGAGGACGCCGCGCTCAGGCTCGAAGAGGATCTCAACCGGGCAAGCGTCGCAGGGCGCGCGTCGTCGACGCGCTCGGACGGGTGACACGGGGCTTGCGTTTTCGGCTCCGTTGAGGTGGGCGCCTCGGTGGAGATCAACAGTGGGGGTAAAAGTATGACGCGTTCTGTCGAGACGTTCCGGGAAATCCGCTTCACGGCCCGCGACGGGCTTCGGCTCTATGGCCGTCATTATCCGGCCTCTGCTGCCCCGCGCGACGGCGCCATTCGCCGACCGCTCGTTTGTCTCGCAGGACTGACGCGCAACAGCCGCGACTTCCACACCATCGCCGAGGCGCTTTCCCGGCGCAGCAGCGCCCCGCGCGACGTCTACACCCTCGACTATCGCGGACGCGGGCTTTCCGACTCCGATCCCGAATGGCGCAATTACAATGTGCCGTTCGAGGCGATGGACGTGCTCGACTTCCTGACCGTGACGGGACTGCACGGCGCGGCCATTCTCGGCACCTCGCGCGGCGGCATCATCGCCATGGTGATGGCGGCGATGCAGCCGAAAGCCCTGGGGCCCGTCGTTCTCAACGACATCGGGCCCGTCATCGATGCGAAGGGGCTTCAGCGGATCTCGGCCTACGTGGGACGCATTCCGCTGCCGGCCTCGTGGGCGGACGCCGGCCTGCTCGTCCACGACATGGGCAAGCGCGCCTTCCCGAACCTCCCGCAGGAGGAATGCGTCGAGATCGCACGTCAATGGTTCAACGAGCACAAGGGACGCCCCGCTCCCGGATACGACCCTGCGCTCTCCAACGCGCTTTCGGTTCTGGACGGGCCAATCCCCGCGCTCTGGCCGCAGTTCGATGCCCTGAAGCGCGTGCCGGTTCTCGTTCTGCGGGGCGAAAACTCGGACATTCTCGCGGAAACCACCGTAACGGAGATGTCGCGCCGCCATCCGGCGCTCTCCTCGTTCACGGTGCCTGCTCAGGGCCACGCGCCCCTGCTCCGGGACGACGAGACCATCGGCGTGGCCGCCGAATTCCTCTCGGCAACGGAAGCCAACGCGTGGCAGCCGCGCCTCGCCTACGGTTGAGCGGATCGCCGCCGAGACGGCGTGACGAGACTCACGACGATCAGGACCAAAATGCCCGCGAGCGCGCCGAAGATGCCGGACGACGCGCCGTCTATGCCTGCCCAGTTGGCGAGGCCCACACGGGTGGCGCTGCCGCGTGCGAGATCATCGAGCGCGGCAGCGGCTTCGGCACGCTCCTCCTCGGTTTCGGCTTCGCGGGCTTCCACGGTCAGCCTGTCGAATTCCTCGACGGCGTACTCGCTCGCGCTCGATAGGGGAGACCACGTCGCGTAGAAGCTGGCCGGGACGAGCTGCGTTCCGGCCATGTAATAGCCGGTGACGCCGGCGCCTGCGATCATCGCCACGATCACGCCCACCGCTGTCGCGCGTCGCCATGCGAGGCCGAGGGCAAGCACGGGAAAAAGCCCAGCGGCCGCGATGGCCAGCGCAGAGACGACGAGCGGCACGAGATCGATGCGGCCGAACACGGCAACACCTGCGGCGGCCGCGCTCACCGCAACCGCCAGCACGATACCCGCAGAGGTTCGCTCCCTCTCATCGGATCGCGCCGGGAGGACGTTCGCCACGGCGCGAACGAGGCTCGCGGACACCGCCAAAGCCGCGACGGTGAACGCCAGCGCCATCAGGAGCGCGACGGGTCCCGGAACTCCGGTGAGGCCAGGGACGATCAGCAGGAGGCCGAGGGGGTTCATGGCCAGGCCGGATTGCGTGAGAACGGCTGCGTCGTTTCCTGCCGCGGCAGCGGCGGCCGGCAGCACCGTTCCGCGATAGATCTCCCACGCGGAGGCGGCGTTCGGATCGAGGAGGTGCTGCGCGGCGGCCGCAAACATCACCTGCTGAACGTCCGGATCGAGGGCCTGCCATTGGGCTCTGGAAGCGCCCGCTCCGAGAGCATCTGCGATTGCGGCCGTCGTCTGGCTGCCTCCCCGAACGCCAGCCACGACCTGTTCGAAGAGATCAAGCGACGTGCCGTGGATCTGAGCAGCGCCCGCCGCGAGCGGCGCTTCGAGCCACGGCGGAAGAGACGCGAGCGGCGTGGCATTCAAAATCGTGGTGTAGATCGCGTGCTTTGCGTAGACGGCGAGCGCGGGCACGCTGATCAGAAGGATCATCACGAACAGCGCCGCCCACGCTCCGGCGAAGCGCGCCTGAGCGGGGTTACGCGTTTGCGCCAGCGTGCTCGCGAGATGCGGAAGCGCGGCCACGCCCAGCGCGAGCGTGACGACGAGCGCGAACACGTCGCGCTCGATGAGACGGATGAACGGCGCAGCGTGCGCGCTGAACGTATCGAAGTCGACGAGGCCGCGCTCGATCAGCGTTTCCTCGATGCCTTGCAGATCCTGCAACAGCAGACCGTAAGCGGTGACGGGAACGGTGGCGCCGCCCTCGATGGCGAATGCAATCAGCGTCAATGGGACGAGAAGGCTCGCGGCCAGAAGGAGCCACGCAAGCGCGGAGAGAAGCGCGAGCGGGCGCGCATCTCGCATCGACCCGACAAGAACGACCGCGACGAGCATCGCTGCCACTGCCCAGACGGGCGCGATGGCGAACCCGCGCTCAAACAGGAGGCCGACGAACGTGAAATCGGCGACGAGAAGAGGAAGCGCGACGACGACGACCAGGACGGCCGCGACCGAAGCCGCGACGGCGCCGAATTTTTCGCCGATGGCCGAGGCGATCGCCGGAGAGGCCGCCTGCGCCAGACGCGGCGCGATCAAGAGCCCTGCAAGCACGACGCCCGCCAGGAGCCCGACGCCATACGCCAGATGGTCGTAGCCGGCGGCGAACACGAGACCGGGAAGTGCGGCGAGGAGTGCGGCCGGAAGCGCGGATCCCGCTGCCGATCCTCCCCGCAAAGCGGTGCCGCTCATGATCCCTGCTCCTCGGCATCGATGCGGTTTTGACGGGCCGCCCACCAGAACGCGAGGATCACGAGCCCGATCAGCCCGCCTTGCGCGGCGAGATAGTAGCCGGCGGGGAAACCACCGATCCGAAGGAGGTTGAAGGGGCCGGGCGAGAGCGGCAGGGCAATCGCGAGGCCGGCGACCAGGAGAAGGGCGACAATCGTGAGGCGCGTCGATCTCAGCGTGTGCCGGCGCTCGGGATGACGGGCGATGGCGCGCCGCGTTCGCCCAGCCGCCACCAGCAGGAGACCCGCCGTCAGAACAAGCCCTGTGCCGACGACACCGAAGAGCGGGAACAGATCCACGCCCGCGGGCGCGGCCACGATCCCGAACGCTCCCGCGACGAGCGCGAGCGCACCGGCCACGAGCAAAACTCCGATCCCGATTTCGATCACGCTCGCCCCCCAGCCCTCACACGCGTGGCAGCATTATCCGTTGGGATATTGGCCTTGCGCAATCTGTTTGGGCAGGTGGACGAGGAGTGGGGCGGATCCGTGACGGCGCGGGATTTACGAGCCACACGCATCACCCGGTGAGCATGGGCGCCGACGGGCATGGCAAACGTCCCGTGGGCATCGCAACGACGCCATAAACGAAATTCGGAGCGGCACCACAGGCGTGCCGCCCCGAAACTCCTCCCTAGACTTGGGCCTTTGTTCTTTTTTGCCGGTAAGGACTGGCCCGTCATCATACCGATCATAGGCACAATGAAAGCCTGCCGAGGGGGAGTCAAGAACCCACCCGATCAGGCGACGGGCTTCTCCGCACGCGTGATGCGTTCGAGCAAGCTCGGCCGCCGTTGGGACTTGCCGGAGGCGTCCGCGGAGGTGCTCCCCTCCCCGTCCGATCTCGCGCCGTTCTGGCCCTCTTGCGGCGGGGACGATGCCGCGGCACCGTCCAACGCCCTGAGGAAGCCGTTCACGCGCGCACGGTCTCCGGTGTCGCGCGGGTCCGTCGCGGCCTGCGCATAGGGAGCGGTTTCGCGCGGCGGGCGAGGCGCGCTGATGCGGTCGACGAGCGGCGCTTTCGGACGCACGGTCGCTTCGCGCCGCGGGCCGGTCGGCAGCGTGCCCGCGCCGAGACGGCGCATCTCATCCATGAAGTGCGCCGCCTGCCTCGCAAGCTTTTCGTTCGCGGCTGCGATCTCGGCGCGCAGCCTCTGGATCGTGTTCCCGTGCTCGGCAGCCTCCGCTTCGAGCGCGCTCAGGCGTGCGCGCATCGCGACCTTGCTTTCCTTTACCGCGCGGTCTCCTCCGTCTTCGGCCTCGTAGGTCGCGAGGGCCGCCTTCAGCCGCGCGATCTCGGCCATCTGGTCCTGATTGGCCGTCTTCATCTGGCGGACTTCCGTCTCCAGGGCGGCCTGGCCGGCGTGCCCGGCCTCGGCCATGCCGCGCGCGGACCTGAGCGCGTTCTCGGCTTCGATGAGACTCTTGCGAAGGCGGTTGACCTCGGCGACGTGATCCACGCCGGCAAGGGCCGGCCCGCCCGCAGCATCCGGCAACGGCGCCCCTTGTGCGGTCTCGTCGGCGCGCGGAATGAACCCCGGGACTCGATCCGTCCGGGCGGCGGCGCCCGCCTTGGACAGCTCGCCCTGCAAGCGCGCGATGACGGCTGCCTGATCGCGCGTTTTGGCGCGCAAGGCCTCGATCTCCGATCTCAGCGCAACCTCGCCGTCGAAGCGTGGATCGGCCAGCGTCTCGCGGTTGCGGGCCGCGCGGGCGGCAAGCGTCGCGTTGAGGCGATGCAGGTCGTCGCGCTGCTGGGTGTTGATCTGGGTCGCTTCCTCGAGCGCATGCTTCTGGCGTTCGGAGGATTGGGTGAGGGTCGAGATCTCGCGGTCGCGCTCGAACAGCAGCTTTTTTGCCTCGTTCAGCCGGAACTCCACCTTCGGCATCCGGTCGGCAATGGTCTGCTCCAGGACTCGGCGGGCGTTCTCGTGCTCCTCGAGCGTGGCGCGCAGGCGCTCCACCTCGCCTTCGAGTTCGCTAATGCCTGCGTCGCGGCGGTTGATCTCCACCCGCTGGCGGGCAGCGGCGTAAACGCCCTTTTCGAGCTTCTGCTCGAGCTTGTGGATCGTGAGCGCATATCTGGCTCTGAGGCGGTCCTTGTCGGCGGCGATCTCGGCAGAGCTCAGCGGCATGGTCGCGCGCAGCTTGTCGGCTGCGATACGCGCCGAGCGCCGGCCATAGAGGGGCGCCAGCAGAAAGCCGATCAGCCCCGCCGTGAAAAATCCGAGCGCAACCAGCATGGCCGCCTGGATGGTGATCACCGACGCATCCCCCGGGCCACTCCTCTCACGTTTCGTTTCCGACGCTTGGTCATTGGTGTCATCGGGCCATTGACGAACCCGAGCCTCTATACCGGCGCCCGGCGAGGCCGGCTCGCGCTCCGCCGCGGACGACATCCTCGCGAGCGACTAAAGCCGTCTCCCGAGCATGGCGCAACCGTCTTGCGCCGACCTCACGCTGCCTCCTTATAGAGGATTCCAGGTCGGCGTGCGGGTATACTTCAAATAGCCGACGTTCGCTCCGAGGCGGAGACCAACGCCCGAGCGAATGAGCGCCAGCGTGACGTCGCCATATTTCTGGAATTGCACGCTGAGCCCGCCGACGACGTAGACCGCGCCCTGCACGCCTCCAAATCTATTATAGATTTCCGAGGGATCGCGCATGTTGTAAACCAGAACCATGGTCTTCGATCCTTCGGCCCCGGCATCGTAGCCGACGGACGGGCCCTGCCAGAACACTTTGTGATCTCCGGCATCTTTGGTGTAGAGGCGGCCCTCGCCGTAGCGCAGGCCGACCACGAAGGCGCCGCCCGCATCCTCGCCGAGGATGTAGCCGTTCGGACGGCCCTGACTCTTGAAGGCATACTCGACGGCGGACGCGAGGTTCTGGCTGATCGCGCCGAAAAAGCCGTGGCCGGCAGAGATGATTTCGTTCTCCGAATACGTGCCGCCGCGATCCTGCGGCGCGGCCGTATCATAGGGCGCATCGCCCGCCCCTGCCGGCGGAGGAGCATAAGGCTGCCCGTAGCCTTCGCCTTCGTAAGGCTGGCCCGGATCGCCGTAGCCGCCATCGCGCTGCCCGCCGCCATACGCTCCCTGGCGCGGAGAATAGGCGTCGCTGCCGCCGTAGGTGTCGCCCCGGGACGAATAGGCGTCGTCCGCTCCATAGGCGTTGTCGCGCGGCGTGTAGGCGTCATTCCCGCGGTAGGAGTCGCCGCCGCGCTGCGAATAGCTTTCGTTGCCGCCGTACGATCCGCCCCGCTCCGAATAGCCGTCGTTTCCGCGCGGACTGGTCTCGTGCGAATAGCTTTCTCGCGTGCCGGCGCTCCCGTTCTGCGGCGAGTAGGATGGCGACGAATAGGAATTGTTGTTGTAGCCGCCGGGTGGCGGGTACTTGTCGCCGCGCGGAACATAGACGTTGTCGCCGCTGCCGTAGCCGCGCTGCGCGGGGGCGGCGGCGCTGTCATTGCCCGAATATCCCTGAGAGCCGCCATAGCTTTCGTCGGCGTACTGCGCGATCGCGGGCGGCGCAGCCAGAAGGACAAATGCCGCGCCGGCAAAGACGGTCCAGCGGCGCAGGCGGAACATGGCGGTCATGGGCTTTCGATATCCTTGGATCTCGCAAGACGAATGCGTGCGTGAAAAGACGAACCGAACCCCGCCAGACTCTTCCTGCAAAGTGTTACAAAAGTGTGGCCGCGCGGCCGCACGCGTGACATCCGCGCGCGCGAAAGGCGAGCAAGCCGCAGAGATGATTCGCGAAATTTCCGATGAAGGATTTTTCGCGCATTCGCGCGACGCTCTCCCGATCCTGTGGCCGTCTGCGCGAGACGACGCGATCAGCGCTTCGGCGCGATGGGCTCGCGCGCCCAGGCCACGAATGGCGGGTTGATCATGTCGCGCGTGTGGCCATAGGTCAGAGGCGCACCATCCAACAGCGTCACACAGCCGCCGGCGGCGGTGAGGATGGCCTGGCCGGCGGCCGTATCCCACTCGTTCGTGGGCCCAAGGCGCACGTAAAGATCCGCGTCTCCGCGTGCGATCCGACAGAACTTGAGCGAGGACCCGCCGCGCTCGATCCTTGCGACGGCATACCCTGCAAGAAACGCCTCGACGCTCGACGCGCGATGCGAGCGGCTGGTGACGACGGTGAGCGCGTCGAGATCGGGCGCGCGTGTCGCGAGGTCGTTCAGCGGCCGGTCAGCGAGGCTCGGCGCGCGCTCGTCGGCGGCGATTGCGGCCTCGACCGCCCGTCCGGCGCCGAGCGTGACGAACAGCGCGCCGATCACGGGCGCGTAGATCATGCCGAACACGGGCACCCCATCGATGACGAGGCCGACATTGACCGTGAACTCGCCCGATCCCCTGATGAACTCGCGCGTTCCGTCGAGCGGATCGACGAGAAAGTAAGCCGAGCCTCTCGTCGGCACGTTCCCGGCCGCGGCGCACTCCTCGGCCACCACCGGCACCTCCGGCGCGGCGGCGCGGAGCCCTTCGAGCACCAGGGCCTCGGCCTCGCGATCCGCGGCCGTGACGGGAGAGGAATCGGCCTTCGTCTCGACGGCGACACCGGCCGCATGGTGGCGCAGCTCGACGGCCCCCGCGGCGATGACCGAAGGCAGAATCGCTTCCGCCAGTGCCGGAAAATCGAACGTCCTCATCGCGCCCTGATTCGCTTTCTCTACTCTCAGTGTTGCACACACCGCTGTCCCGCGTGGCGGTCTAGCGCCGTTCGAAGCCCGAAAAACCAGCGCTTTGATGCGCAAGGGCGGCCAGCCTTTGCAGACGCGCGAGGCGCGTGTATCAGAGTCCATCCACGGCGCCCGAGCAAGGGGGCCGCGCCGAGGCCGCGAAGGACGCGCGCCCGGCGCCGCCATGCCGGATCATTCGACGGTCGATCATTCGACGGTTCCAGGGGGCACTTTCATGACCGAGCAGACCGAGTGGGTCCATCCCACGGATCTCGAGCTGGCCGCACTGATCTCGAGCAAGATCTGCCATGACGTGATCGGCCCTGTCGGCGCCA
>DAOMQQ010000060.1:0-13700 GCA_035445405.1 Hyphomicrobium sp. | reverse complement strand
GAGAACATTTAGAGAACATAATGACGATTCGTCATGATTTGAGCAGCCTGCGCGATAGGGTTTACGTCGCGTCAAAGGATTGGAGCAGGACCCGGGATGAGCGAGCCAAAGATCACGTGCCCCAATTGCAGAACCGACATCAAGCTGACCGAGTCCCTGGCTCAGCCGCTGATCGAAGCGACGCGCGCCCGCTATGAGCAGGCCCTGAGCGCGAAGGACGCCGAGGTCGCCAAGCGCGAGACCGCTCTTCGCGCGATGAAAGACGCGCTCGAAAAGGACAAGGCCGCCCTCCAGGCCGAAATCGCCGACCGAGTCGCGCAGGAGCGCGTGAAGATCGCGGCCCAGGAAGCCGAGAAGGCCAAGCGCCTCTCGGCCGCAGACCTCTCCGAGAAGACCAAGCAGCTCGCCGACCTGCAGGACGTGCTGCGCGAGCGCGAGGCGAAGCTCGCCGACGCGCAGAAGGCGCAGGCCGAGCTGATCCGCAAACAGCGCGAGCTGGATGACGCTAAGCGCGAGCTGGACCTCACGGTCGAGAAACGCGTGCAGGAATCGCTGACCGACGTGCGCCAGAAGGCGAAGCAGGAAGCCGAGTCCGCGCTGAAGCTCAAGGTGCTCGAAAAGGAGGAGACGATCTCGTCCATGCAGCGCCAGATCGAGGATCTGAAGCGCAAGGCCGAGCAGGGATCGCAGCAGCTCCAGGGCGAGGCGCTGGAGCTGGAGCTCGAAAACCTCCTGCGCACGCGGTTCCCGCGCGATCTTATCGAACCCGTCGCGAAAGGTGAGTTCGGCGGCGACGTGCTGCACCGTGTGTACGGTCCCCAGGACCAGCCGTGCGGCACCATCCTCTGGGAATCGAAGCGCACGAAGAATTGGAGCGACCTCTGGCTCCCCAAGCTGCGTGGTGACCAGCGCACGGCCAAGGCCGAATTCGCGCTTCTCGTGACCAACGCACTGCCGAAGAACGTCGAGGCCTTTGATCTCATCGATGGCGTGTGGGTCGCGGAGCCGCGCTGCGCGATTCCCGTTGCCATCGCGCTCCGCCAGTCGCTCATCGAGCTCGCAACCGCACGCGACGCGAAGAAGGGCCAGCAGACGAAGATGGAGCTGGTCTATGAATACCTCACCGGCCCGCGCTTCCGCCATCGCGTGGAGGCGATCGTGGAAAAGTTCACCGATATGCAGGCGGATCTCGACCGCGAGCGCAAATGGATGACCAAGCAGTGGTCCAAGCGCGAGCAGCAAATTCGTATCGTCGTTGAAGCGACCGCCGGCATGTATGGCGACGTGCAGGGCATCGCCGGCCAGGCCCTCGACGAGATCGAAGCCCTCACCCTGCCGATGATCGAAGCCGGCGAGCTGGAAAACGTCGACTGAGGCCATCGCACGAAAACACGGCAGCGCGCTTCACGCGGAGAACGGCTCCGGGGGCGCGTTGCCGAGTTCCTCGGCCGTCTGCCCCAGATAGCGCACGAAGCGCTCGAAGGCCTCGAAATAGGCCGCATCGACAGTCTCGTCGAGCTGCACGAGACGGCCGTCTTTCACGCGCACACGAAACCGGAGGCGAACGTCGAGCCGCTCGCCTGTCTTCTTATGAGTGTGATAGCCGACCACAGTTGCGCGAATGTCTTCGGCCTCGATCACGAGGGCTTCGATCAAGAACGCATCGATGATGAAGGTCTCGCGAATGAGGCCGAGCCTGGCCGCCACATCCGCCTTGCCTTCCGCGCTCGCCATCCATGGAATGCCGAGCGCATCCACGTTCACGCTGTGGCGGATGTCATCGGCAAGCAGGGCCAGCACACCGTCGAAGTCCCCGTCATTCCAATGAC
Organism: Hyphomicrobium sp.; assembly: GCA_035445405.1. Taxonomy (GTDB): domain Bacteria; phylum Pseudomonadota; class Alphaproteobacteria; order Rhizobiales; family Hyphomicrobiaceae; genus Hyphomicrobium_C. The sequence continues at coordinate 11,871 of DAOMQQ010000060.1, read as the reverse complement.
GGACGGCGAGACGAAAGACGGCAATATCGTCTTCTCGCGGCATGGCGTTTCACGTCTACCGGCCAAAACGGCCGATCCCACCACAGGCGCAGTCGAAATAGAAGTTTAGAGCAAAATTAGTTTTCGTCCATCTTGAGTGCGGCGATGAAGGCCTCCTGCGGGATCTCCACGCGGCCGAACTCGCGCATCTTCTTCTTGCCGGCCTTCTGCTTGTCGAGCAGCTTCCTCTTTCGGGAAATATCGCCGCCATAGCACTTGGCGATGACGTCTTTGCGCAGCGCACTGATCGTCTCGCGCGCGATCACCTTGCCGCCGATGGCCGCCTGGATCGGAATCTTGAACAGGTGCGGGCGGATCAGCTCCTTGAGCTTTTCGCACATCGCCCGGCCCCGGCTTTCCGCCCGCGTCCTGTGCACGATCATCGAGAGCGCATCGACGGGCTCGTCGTTGACCAGGATCGAGAGTTTGACGAGATCGTTCTCCTCGTACCCCTTGATCTGGTAGTCGAACGACGCATAGCCGCGCGAGACAGACTTCAGCCGGTCGTAGAAATCGAACACCACCTCGTTGAGCGGCAGCTCGTACTGGAGCATCGCACGCGTGCCAACGTAGGTGAGCTGCTTCTGCCGCCCGCGCCGGTCTTGGCACAGCTTCAGCACGGCGCCGAGATAGTCGTCCGGCACCAGGATCGTCGCCTCAATCCACGGCTCCTCAATGTGATCGATCTTCACCGTCTCCGGCATGTCAGCCGGATTGTGCAGCTCGACCACCGAGCCGTCCGTCATGTGCAGATGATAGATGACCGACGGCGCCGTCGTGATGAGGTCGAGATTGAACTCCCGCTCCAGCCGCTCCGTGATGATTTCGAGATGCAGGAGGCCGAGGAACCCGCAGCGGAAGCCGAAGCCCAGCGCCGCCGAGCTTTCGGCCTCGAACGAGAAGCTCGCGTCGTTGAGGCGAAGCCGCCCCATCGCGTCGCGCAGGTCCTCGAAGTCCGCCGCATCCACCGGGAACAGGCCGCAGAACACCACCGGCTGCGCCGGCTTGAAGCCCGGCAGCGGCTGCACCGTCGTGTTCTTCTCGTCCGTGATCGTATCGCCGACGCGCGTATCGGCCACCTCCTTGATCGCGGCCGTGAAGAAGCCGATTTCGCCGGGCCCGAGCTCCGGCAGCATCTCCTGCTTGGGCCGGAAGATGCCGACACGCTCGATCTGGTACGTCGCATCGGTGGACATCATCTTGACCTTCTGGCCGCGCTTCAGCTTGCCGTCGATGATGCGCACTAGAACGATGACGCCGAGATAGGCGTCGTACCAGCTGTCCACCAGCATGGCCTTCAAAGGCTTCGACGGATCGCCCTCTTTCGGGGGCGGCAGCCGCTCGACGATGGCCGCGAGCACGGCCTCAACGTTGAGGCCCGTCTTGGCCGAAACGCCGACCGCCTCCGAGGCGTCGAGGCCGATCACATCCTCGATCTGCGACTTCACGCGATCCACGTCCGCCGCGGGCAGGTCCACCTTGTTCAGCACCGGCAGGATTTCGAGATCGTTGTCGAGCGCCTGATAGACGTTGGCGAGCGTCTGCGCCTCCACGCCCTGGCTCGCGTCCACGACCAGGATCGCGCCCTCGCAGGCCGCAAGACTGCGCGAGACCTCGTAGGCGAAGTCGACGTGCCCTGGCGTGTCCATCAGGTTGAGCTGATAGGTCTTGCCGTCGCTGTGCTTGTAATCGAGGCGGACGGTCTGCGCCTTGATCGTGATGCCCCGCTCGCGCTCGATGTCCATCGAGTCGAGGATTTGCTCCTTCATCTCACGGTTCGAGACGTTGCCGCACAGCTGGATCAGCCGGTCCGACAGCGTGGATTTGCCGTGGTCGATGTGGGCGATGATGGAGAAGTTACGGATCAGCGAGGTGTCGGTCATGCGCGCGTCATTATCACCTTGCGAGACGGGGCAAAAGAGCCGTTCCGGGGCCACGTTCCCAGGAATTCTGCGGCGAGCCCGTCCGGAGCTGTGGGGAGGGTGGTGCGGCACGTTGACCGCTTTTGGAAATGTTCTAATGATCCGAGCAAACTAGGGGGCCACAAGGGGGGCGAGTGCGCAGCTTTTCCGACCTTGATCGAAGCGAAGTCCTGGCGCTGGCGATCACGCTGGGCGAGGAGCACGCCCGGATTTATGCGGAGTACGCGCACGGCCTGTTCGAGGTGGATCCCTCGACCGGGCAGATCTTCGCCGGCATGGCCGAGGAAGAGCATGCCCACCGCGCCGCCCTGATCGAGCTCTACCGGATCACCCACGGCGACCACATTCCCCTCATCCGCCCTCAGGACGTGCGAGGCTTCGCCCACCACGACGCCATCTGGACGCGGGAGCATGTCGCCCCGCAGGAGATTCGCGACCAGGCCGAGCGCATCGTCCGGGAGGCCCGCCAGTTCTATGAGACGGCGCTGAGCCGCACGACCGACGCCGCGGCCCGCAAGCTTTTCGGCGACCTCCTCGCCGCCGAGGACAGGCACCTGAGCATCGTGCGCGACATGCGCCAGACGAGCGATCGGCCTCAGGCGACGAGCGGAGACACGGCCCAACGCACCTTCGTTCTCCACTACATTCAGCCCGGCCTGAACGGCCTCATCGACGGCTCGATCTCGACTCTCGCCCCGATCTTCGCCGTCGCCTTCGCCACCTACGACACCTGGACGACGTTCCTTGTCGGCCTTGCCGCCTCGATCGGCTCCGGCATCTCCATGGGCATTGCGGAAGCCATGTCGGACGACGGTCTGATCTCGGGTCGCGGCCACCCCTGGAAGCGCGGCACCGTCACCGGCGTCATGACCGCCGTGGGCGGCCTCGGCCACACGCTTCCCTATTTGATCTCGGATTTCTGGACGGCAACGGCCATCGCCGCGATCATCGTCGTCATCGAGCTGTGGGTGATCGCCTGGGTCCGCGCCCGGTACATGGAGACGCCGTTCATGCGCGCCGCGCTCGAGGTTGTGGCGGGCGGGCTCATCGTCTTCGGTGTCGGAATCGCCATCGGCAGCGCGTAGCGCGGCCCCGCGACATAGCTCCGCACGAGGGGGCTCCGTATTTTCCCGTTTGAGACATTTCCCCCGCTGCCCGACCTTGACGCGGCCACATCGGTCGGCATGAGTGGCGGCGAAACCGACATCGGAAGGCTCGAAATGCGCGTCACCACCCTGCTCGCCGCCCTCGTCCTCACGTCCACCATCATCACCGCCCCCCTGAGCCCCGCCTTCGCAGGCGGCATTCAGTTCGGCCCCGTCGAAGACCAGCCGAAGCGCAAGCCACAGCGGAAACCGGCGCCTCCTCCGCCGCCGGCCGAAATCGCACCCGAGCCCACGTTCGAGGACACCGCACCCGCCGCGACCGCGCCGGCCGCTGCACCCGCAGCCCGTCAAGCCGCACCGGCGTCCGATACGCACACGCCGACCCAGCGCCAGTCGGGTGTCATGCGCCGCGTGTCCACCAAGGGCCTGCCTCCACCCCCCGCGCCGCGCAACTGCCAGAACACCGGCACGTTCTCGGGCTGGATGCGCGATTTCCGCAAGGAAGCCGAAGAGCTCGGCATCAGCCGCCGCACGATCTCCGCGGCCCTCGACGGCATCACGCTCGACGAAGGCGTGATCCGGCGCGACCGCCGCCAGGGCTTCTTCTCGCAGAGCTTCCTCGATTTCCAGGCCAAGCTCGCAACCAACAACCGCGTGCAGAACGGCCGCGCCCAGATCAAAAGGAACCAGGCGACGTTCGACCGCGTGAAAAAAGAGTTCGGCGTCCAGGCCTCCGTCATCACGGGCTTCTGGGCGCTCGAAAGTGACTTCGGCGCGGGCCTCGGCGACCTCCCGATCCTGCGCTCGCTGGCCACCCTCGCCTACGATTGCCGCCGTGGACCGATGTTCCGCGACGAATTGCTGGCAGCCCTCGAAATCATCGACCGCGGCGACATGCGCCCTCATGAAATGGTCGGCTCATGGGCCGGCGAGATCGGCCAGACACAGTTCCTGCCAACGCGCTATCTCGAGCACGCCATCGACTACGACGACGACGGCAAGCCCGACCTTTTCAAGAATCCGACCGATATCATCGGCACGACCGCCAACTACATGTCGCATCTCGGCTGGCGCCGGAACGAGCCCTGGCTCGAAGAGGTGATCATCCCGCGCGAGCTGCCCTGGGCGGAAGCCGATCTCTCGATCAAGCACCCGCGCTCGAAGTGGGCGGACCTGGGCGTCACCCGCGCGGACGGCTCTCCGCTCGAGAATGACACCATGCCCTCGTCGCTTCTGCTGCCGATGGGCCGGTTTGGTCCGGCGTTCCTCGCCTATCGGAACTTCGACGTCTATCTGCAATGGAACCAGTCGCTCAACTACGCCATCACGGCCGCCTACCTCGCGACCCGCATCGACGGCGCGCCCGTCATGCGCCGCGGCCGCGGCGACATCCCGACGCTCAGCCAGGACGAGGCGAAAGAGTTGCAGCGCCGCCTCGTCGACCATGGCCATGACGTGGGCGAGATCGACGGCATCATCGGCGCACAGACGCGCCAGGCGGTGAAGACCATGCAGATCAAGTTCAACCTGCCGGCGGACTCCTATCCGACGCCCGAGCTGCTGGCCGCGCTTCGCCGTCGCTGAACGCTTGTCACGAAGCCGACATCGGCCTGCACCCGCCCCCTCGTCGCGCCCGCCGGGAAAATCGCCGGCGAGCGCGCCCTATTGGTCACACACCTTGCCCGCTTGAGCCTTTACCATCGCGCCATCGGACCCTACCGGTTCATAAGCGAGATAGGTCACGTTGGAGTCCGAGAGGCAGCAGCAGCGGCTCGGGGACCTGCGCCTCACGGGGGGTTTAAAGTTGGGGGAGTGCTTGCGTGCAACGTCTGGTCGTTCTGAGCCCTGAGCAGAGGCTCGCCGAAGCTCGTAAAATCGCCGAGCGAAAGTTTGAAACCCACCTGGATCTCGAGGCGGGTCTCAAGGCCATCTATCATCTCGTCCACGACAACGATCCCGCCGACGTCGATCGAGACGAAATCAAAGCGGCTGCCCCCGAACTCCTGCACGATCTCTTCGCGATCCGCATGATCCTGCGCGATCGCATCGGTGAATGGCAGACGGCCGGCATCTTGCTCCGCCCTGCCGAGATCGCACTGCGCGACACCTTCCGCATCATGCGATACGCCTCCGATATCCTGGGCGAGATCGCCTCCGGCAACGCGCGCCTCGCGCCTGCCGAGCAAAGCCGGCGTGCCTTCACCGGCCGGGACTGGAACACGCTCGTCCACCCCGCCTACGACACCGGCCGCAACATCCCGTTCCGCTCGGGCGACGTGCTGCTCGTTCGCGGCAGCGCGCACAACAGCGCGGCCATCTCTCGCATCGGCGACGTGGACACCCAGTTCAGCCACGTCGCGCTCGTCTACATCGACGCCGAGGGCAAGCACTGGATCGTCGAAGCGCTCATCGAGGAAGGCGCCGTCATCAAGCCGCTCGATGAGGTGCTGGCCGCAGGTCTCGGGCGCGCCGTGCTCTATCGCTTCAAGGATGCCGCCATCGCAGCCAAGGCCGCCGAGCTGGCCCACGCCCGCGTGCTCGCCAGCGCGACCGGCGCCGCACCTCACATCCCTTACGACTTCTCGATGCGCATCAAGGGGCGAGGCAAGCTCTTCTGCGCCAAGCTCGTCGCCCAGGCCTTCGCCGACGCGAGCCGCCGCAAGGTGCAGCTCCCGGCCTTCAAGACCCGCCTGGACCACAAGAGCAACCGCGACTTCTTCCGCTCGATCGGCGTCACGGCCCGCGAGACGTTCGCGCCCGGCGACATCGACATCGACCCGCGTTTCGATCTCGTGGCCGAGTGGCAGGACTATCGGCTGACGCCCCTGCTGCGCCGGCAGGATATGACGATGACCAAGTTCTTCGAATGGATGGAGACGAAGGGCTATCGCTTCCGCGACGACCTCTTCATCCGTCTGATCGCGATCTTCGGCCGCCTGTCGAGCTACATGTCGGACCGCGCCCGAACGCTTGTCGCGAGCAGTCTCCCCAAGGTCCCGCGCAACATGAGCCGTTCGTGCGTCGCGACCATCGTGATGCTGCACAAGTCCGCCGAGGAGGTGATGCCTGCCCTCGAAGCGCTGGACGAGGATCACGTGAGGATGACGGGGCTCCCGCTGCACGGCAGCGATCTGCTCGCCCATCTGGAGCGCCTGCGGCAGGTCTCGGACGGACGCATCGGCTATCTGGTCGGAAAGGCTTGAAGCAGAGGTCTTACGTCCGGACCGGCGGGACCGGCCGCGTCAGCAGCCTCAGAAACACGTAGCCGAACAGATAGAGCAGCTCCCAGCTCAGCAACGTGAGCGCGCGCGGCAGGATCATCGCGTAGGTGTCATGAACGACGCCGTCGAGCACGATGAGCGCGAACGCCGGCGGAAACACCAGGAACGGCGCGCGCGCAGCCCCGCGCCATCCGCCGCCAAGCTGCGTCGCAGCCACCATATGGGCCAGCACGAACGCCAGGATAATCGCGAGTCCGCACATGAAATCCTCCACAGTGCGCACCGACCCCGCGTCAATAAGCGTAGTCCGGACGTATCAACACACCGTGCAGAAGATCTCTAAAATTGCAGGGATCGCGCGATAACGACCCCCGGCCAACGGCTTATGCGCCCCGCCGAAAGGTGAATTCGTCGTATCTCGCGTCCGTCGAGCGATTGGGAATCCTGGATTCAGTGCAGCTTCACGTGCGGCTCGGTGCGCCGCGTCAACAGCCGCGAGATCGAATCCAGCGCCACCTTCCAGAAGCCGTGCAGCGCCGTCTCGTGCATTTTGTAGAGCGAGCGATACATCAGCTTGGCGACGAAGCCCTCGATCAGCATCTTCCGCCCGGTGACGAAGCCCATCAGGCTGCCGACGGTCGAATAATCGCCGAGCGAAACCAGCGATCCGAAATCGCGATAGACGAAGGGCTTGAGCGGCAGGCCGTTGAGCCGCGCCTGGAGCTGCCGCCTCAGGTGCGACGCCTGCTGGTGCGCGGCCTGCGCACGCGGCGGGATCGGATGGTCCTCGCCCGGCGGCACCAGATAGGCACAATCGCCGAACGCGAAGATATCGGGATCCCGCGTCGTCTCGAGCATCGACGTGATCACGAGCTGCCCCGAACGGCTGACCTCGAGCCCATCGAGGTTGCGGAGCACGTCGGGCCCCTTGACGCCCGCAGCCCACACGACGAGCTCCGACGGAATGAAGTCGCCGTTCGCGAGCTTCACGCCCGTGTCCGTGACTTCCGTCACGCGCGCGTTGGTGCGGATGTCCACGTTGAGACCCGTGAGGATCTCCGCCGTCGCATTCGAAATGCGCGGCGGCAGCGCCGGCACGATCCGATCCGCCGCCTCGATCAGCGTGATCTTGATGTCCTTCTCCGGATCGATCTTGTCGAGCCCGAACGCAACGACGCCCCGCGCCGTCCCGTGCAGCTCCGCCGAAAGTTCCGTTCCCGTCGCACCCGCGCCGATGATCGCCACGTGAAGCTGCTCCGGCCGAATGGGGCCGGACTGCGTATTCGCACGCACGCATGCGTTGAGAAGCCGCCGGTTGAAGCGCTCGGCCTGCTCCGGCGTATCCAGCATGATGCAGTGCTCGGCCACGCCCGGCACGCCGAAATCGTTCGACACGCTGCCGATGGCGATCACGAGCGTATCGTAGGGCACCCACCGCTCGGGCGTGATCTCGCGCCCGTCCTCGTCCACCGTCCGCCCGAGCTGAACGCGCTTGTTCGCCCGGTCGAGCCCGATCATTTCGCCGTAGCGGAAGCGGAAGTGATGCCAATGGCCCTGCGCCATATACTCGACCTCGTGACGGTCGACGTCCATGCTTCCCGCCGCGATTTCGTGCAGCAGCGGCTTCCAGATGTGCGTGCGCGAGCGATCGACCAGCGTAACCGCGGCCTTGGCCTTGCGGCCCCACCAGCGGTCGCGGCCGAGCTTGTTGCCGAGCCGCGTCGCAAGCTCGAGCCCGCCGGCCCCGCCGCCAACCACGACGATGTGGTGGAGCTCGGGCTTCGGCAGCACCAACGGCTCCTGCGTTTCCGCGATGTCTTGCACACCCATCCCGTGTCTCCCGCACATGGCCATGATCGCTTCAGGCCCTACCAGCCTGAAGCGTGAATCATCGGCCCAACTAAAGAAATCATGCTCGATGATTGAACGGTCAGTGTCATATCAGGAATTTCGACGCCGAGGAATATCGGCGGGCCCGGCCGAAAAGCCGAACGGTTGCGCGCACATCCCTCGTAGGGTGAACAATCCCTAACCGCGGATCTCGCCGCCCGTCGCCTTCTTGACGCCCGCGATCACCTTCTCGGAAACGGTCTCGATGTCCTTGTCGGTCAGAGTCTCGGTCGCGGGCTGCAGCGTCACCTCGATGGCGACCGACTTCTTGCCCTCGGCCGCGAGCGCACCGCCCTCGAACACGTCGAATACGGAAACGCCCGCAATCAGCACCTTGTCGGCGCTGAGAGCGGCCCGCACGACGTCGCCCGCGTTGACGCTCGCATCGAGCACGAACGCGAAGTCGCGACGGACCGGCAGCAGGTCGGACTGCGCGAAGAGGGCTTTCGCCCGCGACTTCCGCTTCTCCGGCGGCAGCGCATCGAGAAACACCTCAAACGCGACGACGGGCGCCGCCACGTCCAGCGCATCGAGCGTCGCCGGATGCAGCTCGCCGAAGTAGGCGAGCACGGTCTTCGGCCCGAGCCTCAGCGTGCCTGAGCGGCCGGGATGATACCAGCCGGGCGCATCCCGCGTGACCTGCACCTTCGCTGTATCGAGCCCGAGCGCGGCCAGCACGGCCACGGCATCGGCCTTGGCGTCGAACACGTCGACATCCTTTGCCTTGCCGTCCCAGTGGCGTCCGCCACCCGAAAGCTTCTGCGTTCCGGCGCGCACGCCCGAGACCGCCAGATACTGATCCTCCGGCGTTTCGCCCCGATACGCCTGGCCCAGCTCGAACAGCCCAACGTCCGAAAAACCGCGGTTGCGGTTGCGCCCCACAGCCGAGATCAGCCCCGGCAGCAGGCTCGGACGCATCACCGCGAGATCGACGGAAATGGGGTTCGCCAGCTCCACGAGAACGCCGTTTCCGGCCGAAAAAATCTCGGCTTGTGTGCGCGGCAGGAACGACCACGTCACCGCTTCAACGAGACCGCGCGCAGCGAGCAGACGGCGCGCGTGCCGCGCGCGCTTCTGCGTCTCAGTCAGCACGGGGCGCGAAACGCCGCTCGTCCGCGGCAGGGGAGTGGACGGCACGCGCTCGATCCCGGCGATGCGCACCGCCTCCTCGACCAGATCGGCGGGCCCATGAATGTCCGGCCGCCACGAGGGCGGGATCACCTCGATGGTCTCGCCATCGCCCACCAGCACACAGCCGAGCGTCTCCAGGATCGTGCGGATTTCGGCCACGGGCAGCACGAGGCCGGAGAGCTTCTCCACCCGGCTCACGTCGAACAAGATCGTGCGCCGCGTATCGGGCACGGCACCGGCAACGACCGCTTTCGACGGCTTGCCGCCGCAGAGCTTGAGGATCATCTGCGTCGCGAGATCGAGCCCCGGAAGCACGCTCTCGGGGTCCACGCCGCGCTCGAAGCGATAGCGCGCGTCCGTCACCAGACCTGTCTTGCGGCCCGTCGCCGCCGTGCGCAGCGGATCGAAGTAAGCGCTCTCGATCAGAACGTTGACGGTCGCTTCCGTCGAGCCCGAGGCTTCGCCGCCGATAACGCCGCCGAAGCCGAGCGGCCCACTGTCGTCCGCGATCACGCACATCGTCTCGTCGACGGAATGCTCGCGGCCGTCGAGGCCGAGGAATGTCTCGCCCGCCTTGCCGAGCCGCGCGCGCACCGCACCCTTGAGCTTGTCGGCGTCGTAGACGTGGAGCGGCCGCCCGCGATCTTGGCTGATGTAGTTCGTGACATCGACCAGCGCATTGATCGGCCGGAGGCCCACCGCGCGAAGCCGCTGCTGCAGCCATTCGGGCGACGGCCCGTTCGTGACGCCCTTCACGTAGCGCGCGGCGAACACGGGACACGCGCTCTCGCTGCCCTTCGCGAAGTCGAGCGCCACCGCAACAGGACTGTCGAAGCTGCCCTCGACGCCTGCGATCGCCTTCTCGGGCTTCAGCGTGCCGAGACCCGCCGCCGCGAGATCGCGCGCAATGCCGCGCACGCCCGTGCAGTCCGGCCGGTTCGGCGTGAGCTTCACCTCGAACACCGGATCGTTGAGGCCCACAACATCGATGTAGCGCTGCCCCACCTGCTCGGCCGCTTCCGGCGCAAGCTCCAGAATGCCGGCGCTCTCGTCGGAGAGTTCGAGTTCGGCCGCCGAGCACATCATGCCGTTCGAAACGACACCGCGCACCGGCTTCTTCTCGAGCGTGATCCCCGAGCCCGGAATGTAAGTGCCGAGCGGCGCGAACACGCTGACGAGCCCGACGCGCGCATTCGGCGCCCCGCACACGACTTCGAGCAGGGGCTTGCCGCGCTCGACCTCGACCATGACGACCTGCAGCTTGTCGGCGTTCGGATGCTTCTTCGCTTCCACGATCCGCGCAACGCGAAACGCGCCGAGCTTGTCCGCCGGGTCCTCGACGCTTTCGACCTCGAGCCCGATCGCCGAAAGCTTGGTCGCAATCTCCTCGACCGTCGCCTTGGTCTTGAGATGATCCTTGAGCCAGGAGAGCGTGAATTTCATGAGAAGCCCCTTAGACCATGATCACTTCAGGCCCTATCAGCCTGAAGTGTGAATCATCGGTCTCACCAAGGAGCTAGAGCGTACCGATCACGCTCTAGCTCGACAATCCGCCCGCAAGCGTCGGCACGTCGAGCACCGAGAAACCGTAATGGCGAAGCCATCTGAGATCCGCCGAGAAAAACGCCCTGAGGTCCGGCACGCCGTACTTCAGCATCGTGAGCCGGTCGAGCCCCATGCCGAACGCGAAACCCTGATACTTGTCGGGATCGAGCCCGCAGTTGCGCAGCACGTTGGGATGCACCATCCCGCAGCCGAGGATTTCGAGCCAGGCGCCCGGCTTGCCGATGGCCTCCGCCCCGATATCGACCTCCATCGAGGGCTCGGTGAACGGGAAGTGCGAGGCGCGGAAGCGCATCTTGACGTCCGACACCTCGAAGAACGCCTTGCAGAACTCTTCGAGCACCCACTTGAGATGTCCCATGTGGGTGGTCTCGTCGATGACGAGCCCCTCGATCTGGTGGAACATCGGCGTGTGCGTCTGATCGCTGTCGCAGCGGTAGACCCGCCCCGGCGCGATGATGCGGATCGGCGGCTTGCGCGTCTCCATCGTGCGGATCTGCACCGGGCTCGTGTGCGTACGCAGCAGCAGCCGCGAGCCGTCGGGCTTCGGCGGGAAATAGAAGGTGTCGTGCTCCTGGCGGGCCGGATGCTCAGCCGGGATGTTGAGCTTAGTGAAGTTCATGTCGTCGGTTTCGATGTCGGGCCCTTCGGCCACGTCGAAACCGAGATCGGCGAAGATCTCGACACACTCGTCGAACACCTGGCTCACCGGATGGATACGGCCCAGCGCTTCCGGCCCCAGGCGCACGGGCAGCGTCACGTCTTCCCGCTCGCTGGCGAGGCGCGCTTCGAGCGCCGCCCCCTCGAGTTGTGCGCGGCGCGCTTCGAGAGAGGAGGTCACGGCCTCCTTCACGGCATTCGTTGCCGCGCCGAACGCTTTGCGCTCCTCCGGCGGCAGCCCGCCGAGCTTCGCCATCTCGGCGGCGATGCGCCCCTTCTTGCCGAGCGCGGCGACGCGCACGGCCTCGATCCCGGCGAGATCGCGGGCCCCCTCGATCT
>DAOMQQ010000059.1:0-13784 GCA_035445405.1 Hyphomicrobium sp. | reverse complement strand
CGGCGCCGTCGTAAAAAAGTTGACTTTCTTGACGTAGTTTTCGGCACTGCTCTATGGAAATGCATCCTGCCGGCCGGAACACGTGGGGCGAAGGCACACGCCGACACCCCCGACGGCCAGCCGATAGCGGGACCTTGACCCCCGATTATTGGAGAACTGACCTATGACAAAGCTTCGGACCGCCCTTCGCACGAAGGCCAAGCGGTCACGCGCACTTTTCGCCATCGCAGCAATGAGCGCCTTCGGCGCCGCCCAGGCCCAGGCGGAGGAGGTGGTCAACATCTACTCCTACCGCGAGCCGGGCCTCATTCAGGAGATCCTCGACGGGTTCACCGCCGAGACCGGCATCAAGACCAACATCGTGTTCGGCCGGAACGGCATCATCGAGCGCATGACCGCCGAGGGCCGCAACAGCCCTGCCGACCTTCTGATCGTCAACGACTCGGGCCTGCTCTTCCAGGCCAAGGACGCAGGCGTGACGCAGCCGCTCGAATCGAAGGTGGTCGATGAAACGGTCGATGCCCGTTATCGCGACCCTGAGCATCATTGGGTCGGCTTCACCCAGCGCGCGCGCATCCTCTATGCCTCGAAGGAGCGCGTCCCGCAGGACGCCATCACGTACGAGGAGCTGGCCGAGCCCAAGTGGAAGGGCAAGATCTGCTCGCGCTCCGGGCAGCATACCTACAACATCGCCCTGATCGCTTCGATGATCGCTCATCACGGTGAGGAGAAGGCCGAGACCTGGCTCGCCGGCGTCCGCGATAATCTGGCCACCAAGCCCGCCGGCGGCGACCGCGAAGGCGCGCGCAACGTCCACGCGGGCCTCTGTGACGTGGCGATCGGCAACACCTACTATATGGCCGGCATGATGAAGAGCGACGAATACAAGCCGGTCGCCGAATCGATCAAGATCCTGTTCCCGAACGCCGCCGACCGCGGCACCCACGTCAACATTTCGGGCGGCGCGCTCGCGGCTCACGCTCCGAACCGCGACAACGCGGTCAAATTGATCGAGTTCTTCCTCTCGAAGACGTCGCAGGAAAGCTACGTCGGCAAGAGCGGCGAGTACCCGATCATCGTCGGCGCGGAAAGCTCGGATCTGGTGAAAAGCTGGGGCGAGCTGAAGGCCGACAAGCTTTCGATCGCCGAGATCGCCGCGCTGCGCCGCAAGGCGTCCGAGCTGGTCGACAAGGTGCGCTTCGACGCCGGACCTCGGTAATAGAGCCCGAGCACGCGAAGAGTGCGGTATGCGAACCGGCGGGCCGATCATCGGCCCGCCGATTTCTTTTTCTGGATCCTGCTTCGAAACCCGATTTGTCGCCGTACGTTACATGACCTGACCATGAACTGGGGGTAACGTTCGACGGATATCGGCCGGTCGCGCCGTTCAAATCCCGATTGTCGCTGGCTGCGCCCAACGCGCGGAACTAGCAAACGGGCGGCCGCCTCACGAAAACCATGGGGGATCAATGATCTCGAGTTGCGCTCTTGTCCGGCGATGGCCGTCTCTCTCCGTCGTCGTCGGTGCGGCGGCTGCCGTCCTCGTGAGCATGGTCCCGACACCCGCCGACGCCCAGCGCGGACGCCGCATGATCGACGGCGATCCGGTCATCTCCACCTACGAAGTGCGCACCGCCCCCGCCATCGAGCGCGTCGCGGCGGTCGGTTCCGGCCGGGCCCGCCAGCAGGTGACGCTGACGACGCGCGTCGCAGGCGTCATCGAGGAAGTCCTCTTCCAAGGCGGCGACAAGGTAGAAGCGGGACAACCCCTCATTCGTTTGAGTTCCGAGCAGGAAGCGATTGCGGTCGAATCCGCGGAAGCCCAGCGTCAGCAGGCCTTCGATGCCGTCGAGCGGTACAAACAGCTCAGCGAAGGCGCGGTTTCGCGCGTCACCCGCGCAGACGCGGACACGGCGCTGAAGGTTGCCGATGCCGCCCTCCGCCGCGCGCGCGACGATGTCGAGCGCATGACCATCCGCGCCCCGTTCTCCGGCATCATCGGTCTCACGGATCTCGATACCGGCGACTACCTCGCCATCGGGACGCCCATCGCCAGCCTCGACGACCGCTCGACGATCGTCATCGAGTTCACCGTTCCCGAGGCCGCCGCTCCGTCCATCAAAATCGGCATGCCGGTGAGGGCGACCCTCGCCGCACGGCCGGGCGAGATCCACAACGGCACCGTGCGCGCCGTCGGCACGCGCATCGACCCCGTGACGCGCACGCTCACGGTGCGCGGCGAGGTCCCGAACCCCGAGATGACCCTCATTCCGGGCTCGACCTTCTCCGTCAGCGTCCAGCTCACCGGCGACGAATCCCCCGTCGTCCCCGGGCTCGCGATCCAATGGGATCGGGCCGGAGCCTACATCTGGCGGGTCAGCGGCGAGAACACGGTCGAGCGCGTCAACGCCGCCATCCTCGCGCGGGACGGAGACCGCGTCTTCATCGACGCCGCTCTGAAGGCGGGCGACAAGATCGTGCATGAGGGCGGCGGCTTCCTCCGCCCAGGACAGCAGGTGAGAGAGGCCGGCTCGTGAGGACGGCTCCCGCCGTCGCAACTCGCATCCATCGCCCAATCCAGCCCCCACGTCCTTAAGCCCACCGGAGCCGCCCGATGACCACGCCCCCGAATGAAACTGCGCCCGTGCGCCGCCCGGCAAGGGACGGCGGCTGGGTCGGCGTCTTCATTCGCCGGCCGATCCTGGCCATGGTGGTCAACCTACTCGTGATCATCGCCGGCATTGCCGCCGTCCAGAACATCGAGATCCGCGAGCTTCCCGACGTCGATCGGCCCGTCGTCACCGTGAGCTCGAGCTTCCCCGGCGCATCCCCTGAAAGCATGGACGCACAGGTGACGGCCATCATCGAAAGCGCGGTAGCCCGCGTCCAGGGCGTGACCGGGATCACGTCGAACTCGTCTTACGGTTCGAGCCGCGTCTCCATCGAGTTCTCGACCACGACCGACATGCAGGTTGCGGCGATGGACGTCCGCGACGCCGTCGCCAGCGTCGCCCGCCAGCTGCCGAACGACATGGACCAGGAGCCGCGCGTCATGAAGGCGGATGCGGACGCCTCTCCCATCATCCGCATGGCCGTCGCATCTGACACGCTCTCGGAAAGCGAGCTCACCGATCTCGTCGAGAACGTAATCGAGGATCGGCTCGCAGCCGTCGACGGTGTCGCGGCCGCCAACTCCTACGGCCTGCGCGCACGCACCATCGAGGTTCGCGTCTCCCAGGTCGCGCTCGCAGCACGCGGCATCGGCCTCAGCGATCTCATCTCCACCATCGGAGCGGCGTCCGTCACCACCCCCTCCGGCGCCCTGGAAAACGCAACTCAGCAGCTCATCGTCCGTGCGGAAGCTCCCGTCGGTACGCCCGCCGACGTCGCAGCCCTCGAAATCGACGCCCGCACGAAGGTGGGCGACGTCGCCTTCGTACGCTGGGCGTTCCAGGAAGCGACCGCCATCACCCGGCTCGACGGCAGCACCGCCATCGGCATCGAGATCGTACGCCAGGCCAAGGCCAACACCATTGCCATCTCGGACGGCGTACGCCAGACGGTGGCGGATCTGCAGCGCTCGCTTCCCGAGGGCGTCAGCATCGCCATCACCTCCGACGATGCGATCTTCATTCGCGCGTCCATCACCGAGGTTGTGATTACGCTCCTCCTCTCTACCGTGATCGTCATCCTCGTCATCTTCGCGTTTCTCGGCTCTGCCCGCGAAACGATCCCGCCCGCCTTCGCGATCCCGGTGTCGCTCATCGGCACGCTGGCCGCGATCTGGATCGCGGGATTTTCCATCAACATGCTGACGCTTCTCGCGCTCGTCATCGCGACCGGCCTCGTGGTGGACGACGCCATCATCGTCGTCGAAAACATCTCGCGCTATCGCGCCATGGGCAACGGCCCGCGCGCAGCGGCGGTGCTCGGCACCTACGAGATCGTCTTCGCGGTTCTCTCCACCACCGCCGTCCTCATCGCGGTCTTCGTGCCGATCTCCTTCATGCCGGGCATCGTCGGGAACCTGTTCTCCGAGTTCGGTTTCGTGCTCGCCTTCGCCGTCACCATCTCCTCGTTCGTCGCGCTCACCGTGGTTCCGATGATGGCCTCGAAGCTCGGCGCACCGAGTGCGCGCCAACGCGCTCATGACGACGACGGCGAGCCGCAGCGCGAAAGCTGGCTCAGCCGCCTCTCGAACCGCTTGGCCGCTGCGTATGCCCGCACGCTCGACCTCTGCCTGCGCGCCCGCTACCTTCTGGTCGCCGCCTCGTTCGGTTTCGCCGCCCTGGGTTGGATCGCCTACACGATGCTGCCCCAGGAAATCACGCCGGCCGAGGACCGCGGCATCATCATGGTGAGCTTGAACACCCAGCAGGGCGCCAACCTGGAGTACATGGCGAAGCTCACGGAGCGAGTCGAAACGGTATTGGCGGAGCTGAAGGAGAAAGGCGAGATCACCGGCGTGCTCGCCACCATCGGCAGCGGCGGCAACGCCAACCGGGCGATGATCGTGGCCCCCCTTGCAGCTTGGAACGAGCGCAGCCGCTCCCAGCACGAAATCCAGGCCGAGCTGCAGCAACGGCTGGCCAACATCCCGGGTCTCACCGTCACCATGCGCCAGCCCAACAGCCTCGGCATCCGCGGCGGCGGCCAGGGCTTCCGTTTCGCCGTCGCCGGACCCGACTATGACCGTCTCGCCGAAAAGGCGATCGAGCTCACAAGCCGTCTTTCGGAAACGCCGGGCTTCCGCAACGCGCGCACGGATTACGACACGACGCAGCCGCAGCTCTCCGTCCGCATCAACCGCGAGGCGGCGACCAAGCTCGGCGTTCCCATCGCCACCATCACGAGCCTCATCAACACCATGGTGGACTACCAGAAGGCGGCGGACCTGTTCATCGGCGACGAGATCGTCGAGGTCCAGGTAAAGGCCGGCGGCCGGCCCATCGACGACCCCACCGACCTCGGCAACGTGTTCGTGAAGACCGACAACGGCAGCTTCGTCTCGCTGTCCTCGCTCGTGACGATCGAAGAAAGCGCCATCGCGCCGAGCCTCGGCCGCGAGGACCGCCAGCGTGCGGTTCCGATCACCGCGGGTCTCGACGAAGGCATGGTGTTGAGCGACGCGGTGGATGCCATGCGCACCATTGCGGCCGAAGTTCTCGATCCCACGATGTCGACCATCCTCCTCGGCGAAGCGCGCACGCTGGCGGAGACGTCGCAGAACACCGCATTCGTGTTCGCCATTGCACTTCTCGTCGTGTTTCTTGTGCTCGCCGCCCAGTTCGAAAGCACGGTGAGCGCGATCGTGATCCTGTTCACGGTGCCGTTCGGCTTGGCCGCGGCGGCCATCGCGATCCTGCTTACCGGCGGCACGCTCAACGTCTACAGCCAGATCGGCCTCGTGCTCCTGGTCGGCATCATGGCCAAGAACGGCATCCTCATCGTCGAGTTCGCGAACCAGCGGCGCGACGAGGGAATGGACGTGGACGCCGCCATCCGCAATGCGTCCACCGTCCGCCTGCGCCCGGTGATGATGACGATGGCCGCCTCCGTGATCGGTGCGGTGCCGCTCGTGCTCGCCTTCGGGGCCGGCGCGGAAGCACGCCTCGCGCTCGGCTGGGTGATCATCGGCGGCCTTGGCTTCGCGACGCTTCTGACGCTGTTCCTGACGCCCGTCGCGTACCGCATCCTTGCGCCGCTCTCGAAGCCGCGCTCTCACGAGACTCAGGTGCTCGAGAAAGAGCTGGAGGCCGCCCGCTTCGGATGATCAGCGCACCCGCGAGCGCCCGCTGCTTTGCTTCACGGCCACGGTGCCATTGGCATCGCGCCGATCGCGCAACGCCACCCAGCGCCGGCAGCTCGGAAGCGCCATCGAGCATGGAATGGGTTGCTTGGCCGCCGTCTCTTCAGGAGGTAGCTCGCCTTTCACTGCGGCCCGCGCCGCAGCCATGACGCTGCCGTACGTTTCGAGATCCGCCTCGCAGAGCGCCACCTCCTCGCCCGCGCTGCCCGCTTTGCCGTCTGCGATACGGTAGCGGTATCCGCACACCGTGACATGCGGCGGACGACGCGTGCGCTCGAAGGCGTCGTGTCCGAGCTTCAGATCGGCCCAGAAGTCCTTCCAGGCACCGTTGCTGTGAGCGGCAAGGTTCGCGTCCGTCATCCGAAACGGAAACACGTGCACGGGCACATGCTCCTGCCCGCCCCTCAGCGCCGCCGACACCAGATCGTAAAGCTCGGCGTTGACCGCATCCGTCATCGCGAAGCATCCGACGGAATCGCACCCGCCATGCACCAGGATCAGCGATCCCGTCCGGCCGTTCACGCGGTCGAAGACGTTCGGATACCCGATGTCGAGCGAGCGCCGCCAGCGCCCGCCGTGGTGGAGTTGACCCGCCGTGATCGTATAGAACCCCTCGGGCGCCTGTCGGTCGCCCTCGCGAAGCTTGGGCCCGATCTTCCCCGACCAATAGCAAATGGGGTAGACGGCGAACGGCACATAGGCGCCCTCCTTCTGCACCCAGACTTCGAGCTCGGACTCCGCCTTGAAGACACGCAACATGACAGGCGCGCCCGATTGCACGCCTGCCACGGCGAGGCGGGTGAATATCCGGGTCGTGTCCGGTGTATTGGGGAGCGGAACCTGCAAGCGGCCCGCCTTCACGGCGCGCCGCCGTTCGAGGCGCTCGGCCGTGGCGCGCTGGACGGAGATCGCCGCCGCGTTCTGGAATTCCGCAGCGAGCGGCTCACGCGGCATCGCGACCAGAACCGCCGCAGACACGAGCGCTGCCACGCTTAGAAAAGAACCGCCGCGGACCGCTGGGTTCGACCTCGCAGTCATGATGTCCCTCTGCTCGCCGCCCTATAGACAGCTCGGAAGGCTTACCATAGACCGAAAAATGAACGATCGCGTGGCGGGCCGCGCCGCTCTTCGTAATAGCGGTCGTAGCGGCCATACCGCCTGTCGTTGCGGCGATCGTAGCGTCGCCGATCATACCGCCGACCATACGCGTCATAGTAATAGTAAGCGTCGTAATCGACAAAATACTCAGGCACCTGCGGCTGACGCTCGCGACGCGGCCGAATGACGATGCCGCCCTGCGGCTCGCCGCTGATCAGCACCACGAAATCGGTCGACTCGCCGGTTTCCTTGCTCTGCTCCTCGTCCGACACGATGATCGACGATCCCGGCCACAATGCCGACGAGATCCGCGCGCTCACCTCTGCGGGCATCTCGATCCTGTCGAGCGCGGCCCCTGCCGCCGCGGCATCCGTCGGCGACGGCTCCGCCTTCTTGCCATGGCCTTCCTGGCCAGGCACGTGCGGGCCGATGGACACCGCCGTCCACCGCATGTCGTCGCCACCCGCCGCGAAATCGACAGCCGTGAAGACATGCGTTCCGATCGGCGTCTCGGGCTCCGAGATCGTCACCGGAACGTCCATCACCGCCTCGTGGCCCTGGCGGATGTAGAGGCGCTGCTCTTTCAGACTAACGAACACGGAGATCGGCAGCGTTTTGCGCCGGGCGTCCTTCGCTGCGGCTTCGGCCTCGGAATAGACCGCTTCGACCGCGGCCAGTTCCTGCTCTGCCGCGGCTTGGGCTTTTTCGGCCGCCGCCAGTTCGGCGTCGGCTTCCGTGAGCTTGGCCTCCGCCTCATCGAGCCCTGCCTGGGCTTTCGCGAGTGCATCCTCCCGCGATTTGATCGTCGCCGACTGCTTGGCGGCCGCGAGGCGCCGTTCGGCTTGCTTCACACGGCCCTCGGCACGCGACTTGGCGCGCTCGGCGGTCCGCTTGGCACCAGCCGCCGTCTTAACGGCATCGGCACGAGCCTTTACGGTCCCCTTAAGCTCTTCGACCGGCGCCGCCGCGGCCTTCGCCGTGGCCGCCTTTTCGTCCGCCACGGTGCGGAGAGACTCGAGCACCGCCTGCCGCTCCGGCCAGTTGCTCAAATCCGGCTCGAACACGCTGCCCTTGCCCTGCGTGTCGGCAAGGGGATCGAACGTGGTCCGCGTGAAAACGGCCTCCGTGGCCTCGACCTGCGGCTTCGGCAGCGCGGCATGCGTGAACGCCACCGGGGCCACATCGCGGCGCGCCACAATGACCCGCGTCCCAAGCTTAGTCAGCTCGAAGATCTCGCTCGCGAACTTTTGAGGCAGCCGCACACAGCCCGCCGATGCGGGATAGCCCGGCAGCGCGCCGCCATGCAGCGCCACGCCCGACCATGTCATCCGCTGCATGAACGGCATCCGGGCGTCTTCGTAGAGGTTGGAGACGTGATCGCGGTTTTTCTGCAGAACGCTATAGATGCCGACCGGTGTCTCGTAGTCGGTTCGCCCGCTCGACACCCGCGCCGTAACCGTGCCCCCGTGCGCGTCGTAAACCGCGATCCGCTGGTCTACGAGCGAGACGATGGCCATGACCGCCGGTCCCGAGAGACCCTCGGGCGCGTCCCCATCCGCCGATTGCGCCACGGCGGGGCGGCCGCCCGCAAGCGCCATGAACGCGACCAAAGCGGCCACGGACCCTGCGACGGCGATACGGCTTACGAATTTATGCATCTTTCGGACCTCGCACGACCAGGACGAGGCGACACCGACGAAGTCCCTCTCCCACCTGTAAAAACAACGTCCTGGTCTCCCCACCGTTCCATGCCACGGCAGCATGGCTACACCGAGGCTTTGCCATGGCACGAAAGGAACCGCGCTCCGCGGGCGGGCGTTGAGTTCCAAAGCCGTCCGTACGGTTTCCTGCGGGGGGAAATGAATTGCGAAACCCGGGAGCAAGCCATGACATCGGAACGCTCGAAAAAGACGGCAGACAAGGCAGCCAGGAAAGACCACGCCACCACCCCCGAAAGCGCGACGAGCCTTGAAAAGGAGCGGCTGGACGACGACGCCGTCGAAAAGGCGGTGACGGTCGACCGGGACGCGGCCGGACCGGCGTCGATTCTACCGTGCCCGCCGATCCCTCCCAATACGCAACGCCGCGAGCGTGAGAGTAGGGTTACCGAAGATTCAAGGCCGTCCAAGAAAAAGGCCCCCAAAAAGACCTCGTCCGGATAAGGCGGGAAATCGGAAAAACCTCCGCAGCCAGCCGTCGCTGCGAACCGCGTCGGCCGGCTGCAACGGCCGCTACTTGGGCGGGCTCGCCGGTGGTGCCGGCGGCGGCGCCGTGTCCGGCTCCGCATCGCGAGGTGCACCGTCCGCATCCGCAGGCGGCGGGATGACCGGCGTCTTGCTCTCGAATTCCTCTGGGACGGGCTGGGTAATCCCCGGATCAATGCTGCGCGGCGGCTCCAGCACGCCCTCGCCCCGCTTCAGCGTTTCTGAAAGCGGCTCGCGCGGCGTTTCACCCTGCAGGCCTGGATCCGCGGGCGGCACCGTGCTCTCGGAGGGCGGTTCCATCGCCGGTGGCGGCGCACCGGGCTGACCGGGCGGCTGGGGCTGCGCCTCGCCTCCAAGGGGCGCGGAGATGACGCCGGCCACCAAAGCAAGCGCAAATACGGATTTCGGCCCCGAACGGCGCCACGCCATGGTCTCCTCCTGACATTTTATCCTCGTGTCGGAATAACGGCCCCGGGCGCCTCCCGTTCCGAAATTGAGCGCTCTGAAACTCCGCGGGCTGCGAAAGCGTTGTTGCGTCAGCAGGAGTGAGAAGGCCCCAAAGCATGCCCAGCCAAAAGACGACCGAACGCGCGAAACAGGCTTCCGAAGAAAGCCGCAAGATCCAGGCGCACATCAACGAGCGGGATAAGAAGGAGGGCACGTCGCGCGGTGGGCGCAAAAAGCATGATGCCGTACAGGCCGGCCAGCGCGCGTATCCGGACGAGCTCGATGAAACCCAGCTCGCCAAGCCGGGGCACGAAAATGATCTCGAAACGGCACCGATGTACGAAGCTCCTGCCTACAAGGGCTCGGAGAAACTCGCCGGCATGGTGGCCTTGATCACCGGCGGCGATTCCGGCATTGGCCGCGCCGTCGCCGTTCTTTACGCACGCGAAGGGGCCGACGTCGCGATTTCCTATCTCGACGAGCACGACGACGCACGCAAGACGAAAGAGGCCGTGGAAAAAGAAGGCGCGCGCTGCATCCTCCTGCCCGGAGACGTTACCGACCGTAAGGTGTGCGAAGACGCGGTGAAAAAAACCATCGAAGCCTTCGGTGCATTGGACATCCTGGTTGCCAACGCCGCGTTTCAGGAGCACGCCTTCGACATCGCGGACATCACGGACGACCACTTCGACCGCACGATGAAGACCAATCTCTATGGGCTCTTCTATCTCACGCGCGCCGCGATCCCGCATATCCGCAAAGGCGGCTCGATCCTCATGACAGGGTCGATCACCGGCATCGACGGCAGTAAAGACCTTCTCGACTACTCTCTGACGAAAGGCGGCATTCACGCCTTCGCACGTGCGCTTTCCGCCCACGTTCTTCCCCGCGGGATCCGCGTGAACGCCATCGCGCCTGGTCCCGTCTGGACCCCGCTCAACCCTGCCGACCGTCCGGCCGAGGAAGTCCGCAAGTTCGGGCAGGGCACGCCGATGAAGCGCGCAGCGCAGCCCGAGGAGATCGCTCCCGCCTACGTCTTCTTCGCTGCGCCCTCCTGCGCGAGCTACATCACGGGCGAACTGTTGCCGATCATCGGCGGTTACGACTGACGAGCCTCCCCCATCGACAGCAAGCGCTGTGGAAACCCACGCGTCCAAGACAACAACCAAAAGGAGAAACACGCCATGGGATTCTTTACATACGACATCAAATCGATGGATGACCTGTTCGTCCACACGCTCCGCGACATCTACTACGCGGAGAACCAGATCGCGAAAGCGCTGCCGAACATGATCGATCAGGCCTACGATCCGCAGCTCAAGAGCGGTCTCGAAAATCATCTCGGTGAAACGCACCGTCAAATCGAGCGCCTCGAAAAAGTGTTCCAGATGCACGGCGTCGAAATCGGCGGCGTGTCCTGTCCCGCCATCGACGGCATCATCGAGGAGGCGAACGAGGTGACGGGCGAAGTTGCGGACAAGACCGTTCGCGACGCAGCGCTGATCGCCGCGGCCCAGGCCGTCGAGCACTACGAGATCACCCGCTACGGCACGCTGGCGGCATGGGCGAAAGAGCTCGGACGCGAGGACTGCGCCAGCGTCCTTCTCGAAAATCTGAAGGAGGAGAAAGCGGCCGATGCCCATCTTAACGCCATGGCCGAAAGCCGCTTGAACAGGCGCGCGGCATAGCGCCGAGGAGAAGAAATCCGCACAAGCGGCACCCGGCGGGGCTCGCCGGGTGCCGTTCGGCGCGCACCCGCCACCTGCCATGTTGCACCCGGAGACGAAATCGTGACTGGAGAAGCGCGGAACCACGCGCCAAGATCGAAGATTATGACATCGAGGGCAATGTTTCGCGCCGCCCCCATCTACAGGAGGGCTACCCCGTGTTTGAGCTGGTATTGACCGTCTGTTCGATCGTCGTCGGCGCGTCCTGCCGCGAAGAGCATCCCATCCGGCTCAACGAGAGCGTCGATCTTAGAGGATGCATGATCGCCTCTCAGATCGAAGGCGCGAAATGGGTGGAGACCCATCCGAACCATTACATCGCGAAGTACACTTGCCAGCCTGCAGGCAAGTTCTCGCGCGCCTGATCTTTTCGCACACCTCGCGAACTATGCCCGTTTCGTCTCGAGCACTTCGCGGATCTTCGCCGACAGCTCTTCGAGCGAAAACGGCTTGGCGAGGAAGTTGACGCCGGGATCGAGCACACCGTTGTGCACGACCGCGTTTTTCGTGAACCCGGTCATGAAGATCACTTTGAGGCCGGGCCGCACCATATCCGCCGCATCGGCGAGTTTTCTCCCGTTCATCTCCGGCATGACGATGTCCGTCAGCAGCAGATCGACCTCGACGTCTGTCTTGAGCTGCGCAAGCGCATCCTTCGCGCTTCCCGCGACTAGGACCGTGTATCCCAATTCGCGCAAACTCGCGGACGTCAATTCGAGAACCCGCACGTCGTCCTCGACCAGAAGAACGGTCTCCGTGCCGTTGGCCTGAACGATCTCCTGTGCCGCCACCTCCTGGCGCTCCGTCTCCGCCGCATAGTGGCGCGGCAGGTAGATTTTGACCGTCGATCCCTGCCCGAGCTCCGAATAAATCTTTACATGGCCGCCGGACTGCTTGACGAAGCCATACACCTGCGAAAGGCCGAGCCCCGTCCCCTTGGTCGCATCTTTCGTCGTAAAGAACGGGTCGAACGCCTTTTCGAGAATATCGGGCGACATGCCCGTGCCGGTGTCCGTCACGGCAATCAGCACGTACTGGCCCGCCGGTATTCCCGGATGCAGGCGCGCGTACCGGTCGTCCAGATGGCAGTTCGCCGTTTCCACCGTGAGCCGGCCGCCGTCCGGCATCGCGTCTCGCGCATTGACGCAGAGGTTCAGGATAGAATTCTCGAGCTGGCCCGGATCGACGTGCGTGAGCCACAGCCCTCCGCCCAGGATCGTCTCCATCTGGATCGTCTCGCCCAGCGCGCGCGAAATCAGGTCCGAAATGCCCGCCACGAACTTGTTGGCGTCGATGGCCTTCGGCGCGAGCGGCTGCTGGCGCGAGAACGCGAGCAAGCGCTTGACCAGCGTCGCGGCGCGGTTGGCGCCATCGAGGGCGCCTTGGAGAAATTCCTCCGCCCCGTCCTGCCCCCCCTGAAGCCGCTTTTGCGCAAGCCCGATCCCGCTCATGATCACGGCAAGCATATTATTGAAATCGTGCGCGATCCCGCCCGTGAGCTGCCCCACGGCCTCGACCTTCTGCATCTGGCGGATTTGCATCTCCGCCAGGTCCCGATCCGCGATCGTCTCTGTCAAAAGCTTGTTTGCGGTTGCGATTTCCGCCGCATCGCGCCGCGCACGGAATATCCATGCCGAAAGTGCGAGCATCGTGGCGAGAAACGCCAGAACCACCACGATTGCGAGCACGTTCACGGTGCGCAGCATGTCGATTTCACGCGATGCGAGCAGTGCGTGCTCCTCCTTGCGCAAAGCCTGGAAGCGATCGCGCAACTCCTCGGTGACCTTCAAGCCGTAGCGCGCCAGAACCCGCGCCTGCGCCGCCTCAAAGCCCTCCTGGCGCCGCACAGAAATCGTCTCTTCCGCATACGCGATGCGCCGTTCGATGATCGGCACCGCCTCCTTGAACGCCTCGAGTTGCGCCTCGTTGTCGGAAAGCAGCGCCTTGAGATTGGCGATCTCGTCCGGAAGCTCCGCCTTGGCGCGCAGGAAGGGCTGCAGAAAATCGACCTCTCCCGTGAGAATGTAGCTGCGCTGGCCGAGTTCGGCGTCCTTCAGCAGCGCGTAGATATTCGAAAGGTTCATCTCGACCTGAAGGGAGTGGCGCACCCATTCGGCCTGCCCCGCATAGCGGGTGCCGAGCCAAAGTGTCAGGGCGAAAATCAGCACGAGCGCCGTGCCCGCCACCTCGGGCACCCGGGCCCGGAGCACATTGGCAAATCTGTTCAGCATCGGTTGTCCAGCCCACTCCCCGTTTGCGCCAGCATCATACACAAGCTTCCGCCGCTTGCCAGATTGCCTATGAAAAGGCTCGAAAATTCGCCGCAGATCGCGGTTTTATGGGCAGATTCGTCCGCCTACACCCGCAAAAACATCCCGGGAACTATTCCTGCCCCGAGGTGTTGAATTCGGCGACCATAAGAAAAACCAAGGAGAGGTATTTAAAATGCGGACGGCATCCCTGGCGCTCATTCTGAGTGCGGCCTGGGCACTACCGGCA
>DAOMQQ010000058.1:0-13863 GCA_035445405.1 Hyphomicrobium sp. | reverse complement strand
GGGAAAGGTCGCGGACGTCCAAGGGAAACCTCATGAGGTGCTTCCCTACGTAGGCTCGGAGGTCCGTTGCCGCAAGCGCGCCGGGTGGGCCGCGGCCTGCGCGGGAGACGACGTTTCAGCCGTGGAACACCACGACCACGCCGGCGCCAATGACGACGAGGCCCATCATCACGATGGTTGCGTTTCTCAGGAACTCGACCACGGTCCCTCCAGCGACGTTTTGCCGGCCGATTGTGCGGCGACTTTCGGTGGAGATTTTACGGGGCGGCGCATGAACGGGAGCTGAAGCGCGATGCGCTACGGTGCGTAGCTCCGTCGCGGCGCGCGGAAAGGAGACGCGAACTTGAGGCCGATCGCGTTGTCGCGCTTCCACATGACGTCGCAGTCGACCTCTTTCCCATCGCTCGGGATGTAGAGCGTGAGACGGTTTCTCAAAAGCGCGGGCTTGACGCCGGAGTCCCAGATTTCGACGCACGCGCCGAGGGCCGTGACATCGCGCAGTGTGCA
This sequence comes from Hyphomicrobium sp., assembly GCA_035445405.1. Lineage (GTDB taxonomy): Bacteria > Pseudomonadota > Alphaproteobacteria > Rhizobiales > Hyphomicrobiaceae > Hyphomicrobium_C. The sequence continues at coordinate 13,356 of DAOMQQ010000058.1, read as the reverse complement.
GGCGCGCGGCGCGAGCATGCCTTCCGAGACGATGAAGCCGTCGAGAAGGCGCTGGCGCTTGCGGACGAGCGCGCGGTTGTTGCCGGGCTGGGGCTGACGCCGCTTCTTGCTTTTCGCCGGGGTGCTGCCAAATCCGAGCGCCGCGGCGATGTTCTGGAAAAGGTTCATGGCGATCACACAAAAATACGCAAAGCCCCGCCCCCGCTGGCGTTGCCCCGTGGGCTGAATATTAAAGGACGTGGTTTAACGAGCCTCTAACGGGCGGCGGTGCGCACGCCGGATCACTCACCCTTGCGGCGGCTCATGAACGCGAGCCGCTCGAAGAGATGCACGTCCTGCTCGTTCTTGAGGAGGGCGCCCGCGAGGGGCGGAATGAGCTTGCGGCTCTCCGTTTCCCGCAGCACGGCGGGGTCGATGTCCTCGTTCATCAGCAGTTTCAGCCAGTCGAGCAGCTCCGAGGTGGACGGCTTCTTCTTGAGGCCCGGCACGTCGCGCAGATCGTAGAAGATGCGGAGCGCATCGCCCACGAGCCGGCTCTTGAGATCGGGGAAGTGGACGTCGACGATCTGCTGCATCGTCTCGGGATCGGGAAACTTGATGTAGTGGAAGAAGCAGCGGCGGAGGAAGGCGTCCGGCAGCTCCTTCTCGTTGTTGGACGTGATGATGACGATGGGGCGCTGGCGGGCGCTCACCGTCTCGCCGGTCTCGTAGACGAAGAACTCCATGCGATCGAGCTCCTGGAGGAGGTCGTTCGGGAACTCGATGTCGGCCTTGTCGATCTCGTCGATGAGAAGCACGGGGCGGACGTCGGCGACGAACGCCTCCCACAGCTTGCCCCGCCTGATGTAGTTGCGGATGTCCTTGACGCGCTCGTCGCCGAGCTGGCCGTCGCGAAGGCGCGAGACGGCATCGTACTCGTAGAGGCCCTGCTGGGCCTTGGTCGTCGACTTGACGTGCCATTCGATGAGCGGGGCGCCGAGCGCGCGGGCGACCTCCTGAGCCAGAACCGACTTGCCGGTGCCGGGCTCGCCCTTGATCAGCAGCGGCCGTTCCAGCGTGATGGCGGCATTCACGGCGACGGTGAGGTCGCGGGTCGCCACGTAGCTGCTGGTGCCTTCGAAGCGGGCGGGGCCGGTCGTCGTCATGGGTGAGAAACCTCCGTGGGAGCTGGCGGCCCCCGTCTTAGGCGGAGCGCCGGGACGGGGCAAGGATGCGCGGGCGGTGCGGAGACGCCTCGAGCGCGAATTCCTTCTGCAACCCGGGAGGGACGCTGCGCTGCCCCAGGAGCCGGGGCGTGGGAAACGATAAGGTCTCCCGAGACTTAGGCAGGGCGAGGCTTCCCCTGTCTTTTTACGCATAAACGGCGGATTTTCTTGACAGAAGCGGCCTCTCCCGCCAAGAGAGCGTCGCCGGAGCCAAGGAGTGCGGACGTCTCGTCACGCGGGGGCGTGACGGCGGCACTGGTGTTCGCGGCAGGCCCACATCGGGAGGCCCTAGATGAGCAAGCGCGCCACGTCGAAGCCGGTCAAGAAGAAGGCCGCCCAGAAGGCGAAGCCTCAGCGCAAGCCGCCCGCGAAGCCGGCATCCGCCAAGTCGAAAGCCGCAAAAGCCGTCCCTGCCGCCGCCAAAAAGGCACCAGCCAAGGCATCGGCCCCAAAAGCGACATCCAAAGCGAAGACATCCACGACCAAGATCCGCACCGCGGCGATAAAATCGCCCCACAGCGCGACCAAACCGAGGACCCGGGCCATCGACAAGACACAAGACAAGAAGCTGACCGGCAAGGCCAGCAGTTCCGAAATCGTGCTTCCGCCCGACTACAGGCCGTCGGAAGACGAACCGTTCATGAGCGAAAAGCACCGGATCTACTTCCGCCAGAAGCTGATGAACTGGAAGGAAGAGATCATTCGCCAGACGAAGGAGACGCTGGCGGGGCTGCACGAAGATTCGACCCAGCATGCGGATCTGGCGGACCGGGCAACGTCCGAGACGGACCGGGCGCTGGAACTCCGGGCGCGGGACCGCCAGCGGAAGCTGATCGCCAAGATCGACGCGGCGCTGGCGCGGATCGAGGACGGCTCCTACGGCTATTGCGAGGAGACGGGCGAGCCGATCGGGCTGCGCCGGCTCGACGCGCGGCCGATCGCGACGCTCTCGCTCGAGGCGCAGGAACGCCACGAGCGGCGCGAGCGCGTCTATCGGGAAGACTGATCGTCGCCCGCTCGGCGGCGAATTCCGGATCGTCGGACGCGGGGCGGCAGGTGTGCGGCCCCGCGTTTGCTTTATGCGGGGGTCAGTCCTTCTTGCCGCCGACCGCGTCGAGCAGGCTTTGCAGCATGTCGTCGGCGGTCGAGAACACGGCCGCGTTGGCGCGATAGGCGTGCTCGGCTTCCTTCATGGAGACCAGGCCTTCGACGGGATTTCCGACCGGGAGCGCCCCGATGCGGACGCCGCGTCCGACCTCGACGGAGGGCGGCGCCTTCGAGACCTGCTTGATCCCTTCGACCGCAATGACGGTTGCCGCGCCCTCGAGCTTCTTGAGCTGGGCGGCCAAGCCTCGGCTGGCAATGGCATAGATGGGCAGCATGGAAAACGGCGCGTTCGGTTGCGGAAGCCCCAGTCTCGCAGGCGGCGTTTAACAGGCTGTCAATGAATTCGTTCGAGCTGTAGACGAAACAGAACAAAACGTGTACATAGAATCCATCGTCGAGTCGCCGGACAATCCTTAACATGCCATAAGGTGCGATATGACCAAGCCGCAGTTGCGTGTCGTCGAAGGGGGAGAGATGGACAAGTCACAGGCGCTCGCCGCCGCGTTAGCGCAGATCGACAAGCTCCACGGCAAGGGCTCGATCATGCGTCTGGGAGCCGCCGACAAGATCGATATCGAGGCGGTGTCGACCGGATCGCTCGGCCTCGACATCGCGCTCGGGATCGGCGGACTTCCGAAAGGCCGCGTGGTCGAGATTTATGGGCCCGAGTCGTCGGGCAAGACCACGCTGACGCTGCAGGTGATCGCGGAGGCCCAGAAAAAGGGCGGCATTTGCGCTTTCATCGACGCGGAGCACGCGCTCGACCCCGGCTATGCGAAAAAGCTCGGGGTCAAAATTGAGGATCTTCTCATCTCCCAGCCGGACACGGGCGAGCAGGCGCTGGAAATCGCGGACACGCTCGTGCGCTCGGGCGCCATCGATGTGCTGGTGGTGGACAGTGTGGCCGCGCTCACGCCGGAGGCCGAGCTTAACGGCGAGATGACCGATCTGCAGCCGGGCATGCAGGCGCGCCTGATGAGCAAGGCGCTGCGCAAGCTCACGGCCTCGATCAACAAAGCGGGCACGATGGTGATCTTCATCAACCAGATCCGCATGAAGATCGGCGTGATGTTCGGCAATCCGGAAACGACGACGGGCGGCAATGCGCTCAAGTTCTATTCGTCGGTGCGCCTCGACATCCGCCGCATCGGGCAGATCAAGGAGCGCGAGGAGACGGTCGGCAACCAGACCCGCGTCAAGGTGGTGAAGAACAAGGTGGCACCGCCGTTCAAGCAGGTCGAGTTCGACATCATGTACGGCGAGGGGATCTCGAAGACCGGCGAGCTGGTCGACCTCGGCGTGAAGGCGAACCTGATCGAGAAGTCGGGAGCCTGGTACTCCTACGACGGCCAGCGCATCGGGCAGGGCCGGGAGAACACCAAGCTGTTCCTCAAGGAGAACCCGAAGGTGGCGGCCGCCATCGAGAAGGCGATCCGGGCGAACGCGGGGCTGATCGTCGACAAGATGCTGACCGAACCCGACAGCGATTCCAACACCGACGGTGAAGAGCCGGACGAGGACGGCGTGCTGCCGGACGCGCCGGAGGAGGACGGCTCGGCGAAGAAGGGCGCGCGCGCGGCGAAGCGCTAGAGCGTGATCATTTTCGATTGAATCGGGATCACGCTCTATCTCTTTGGTGAGACCGATGATTCACGCTTCAGGCTGATAGGGCCTGAAGCGATCATGGTCTAGAGGCGTGCGGGGTTGTGGGCCTTAGGGCCCTGTTGCGGCGCTCGGCGGTTGCCCCGACGGTTTGCCGGAGGGAGCGGCGCTGGAAACCCGGCATGCTCGTGAGGTTTTGGGAAAGCGCCGGGGCGAGGATGAACCGTTCCGGCGCTTCGTCCGTTCCAGACGTCACGTCCGTTTCAGGCCTCTCGCCCGCTCCGAGCCTCTTCTGCTCTGGACAGCGGTAGGCCTTTCTGGACAGTGCCGGGAGGGGCCGGTAAAAGCGGCCTCTGGCACAATTTCCCTTGCATCACCGGCGAGCCGCCTTCCGGAGCGGCGTGACGAGTGTCCGGCCGGGCGGGGCACATCGAGAGCATCAGATGACTGGCGTCAACGAGATCAGACGGGCGTTCCTGGACTACTTCCGGGCGGAGGGGCACGAGGTCGTGCCGTCCTCGCCGCTCGTGCCGCGCAACGACCCGTCGCTGATGTTCACCAACGCTGGCATGGTGCAGTTCAAGAACGTGTTCACGGGCCAGGAGACGCGGCCTTACGTGCGCGCGGCCTCCTCGCAGAAGTGCGTGCGCGCGGGCGGCAAGCACAACGATCTCGACAACGTGGGCTATACGGCGCGCCATCACACGTTCTTCGAGATGCTGGGCAACTTCTCGTTCGGCGACTACTTCAAGGAGCGCGCGATCGAGCTTTCGTGGCGGCTGATCACGGAGGAGTTCGGCCTCGACCCTCAACGCCTTCTCGTCACCGTCTATCACGAGGACGACGAAGCGCACGCGATCTGGAAGAAGCTCACCGGTTTCGGCGACGACAAGCTGATCCGCATCGCGACGAAGGACAATTTCTGGCAGATGGGCGACACGGGTCCGTGCGGGCCGTGCACCGAGATCTTCTACGACCACGATCCGGACGGAAAGAAGGGCATTCCGGGCGGGCCGCCGGGCTCGGCGGACGCCGACGGCGACCGCTTCATCGAGATCTGGAACCTCGTGTTCATGCAGTACGAGCAGCTCGCCTCCGGCGAGCGTATCGATCTGCCGAAGGCCTCCGTCGACACGGGGATGGGGCTCGAACGTATCGCGGCCGTGCTGCAAGGTACGCACGACAACTACGAGATCGATCTCTTCCGCCACCTGATCGCGTCGATTACGGACGAATGCCGCAAGCTCGGCGCGCCGGATGCGCCCGAGGGTGTGGACGTGAAGCCTGCGCGGCGTGTCATCGCCGATCATCTGCGGGCGACGAGCTTCCTCATCGCGGACGGCGTGCTGCCCTCCAATGAAGGCCGCGGCTATGTGCTCCGCCGCATTATGCGGCGCGCGATGCGTTACGCGCACCAGCTCGGCTGCAACGATCCCTTGATGTACCGCCTCGTTCCGTCGCTCGTGCGCGAGATGGGCGCGGCGTATCCCGAGCTCGGCCGCGCCGAAGCGCTGATCACGGAAACGCTCAAGCTCGAAGAGACGCGCTTCAAGAAGACGCTCGGAAACGGTCTCAAGCTGCTCGGCGAGGCTTCCGAGCAGCTCACGGCGGGCGACGTGTTCCCGGGCGACGTCGCGTTCCGGCTCTACGACACGTACGGCTTCCCGCTCGATCTCACGGAGGACGCGCTCCGCGCGCGCGGGATCGGTGTCGATACGGCTGGCTTCGATGCCGCCATGGCGAAACAGAAAGAGGAAGCGCGCCGCGCCTGGAAAGGCTCCGGCGAAGCAGCCACCGAGGAGGTCTGGTTCGAGATCAAGGATACGACGGGCGCGACCGAGTTTCTCGGCTACGACACCGAGGTGGCCGAGGGCGAGATCGTGGCGCTCGTCAGAGGCGGGAAGCAAGTCCAGGCGCTCAAGGCCGGCGACGAGGGCGCGATCGTCGTCAACCAGACGCCGTTCTACGGCGAAAGCGGCGGCCAGGTCGGCGACCAGGGCGTGATCCGCGGTGCGAAGGGTATCCTGTTCCGCGTGACCGAGACGCAAAAGAAGCTCGGCGATCTTTTCGTGCACATCGGGCGCGTGGAGAAGGGAAGCTTCAAGACGGGGGATGCGGTCGAGCTCGAAGTCGATCATGCGCGCCGGTCGGCGACGCGCGGCAATCACTCGGCGACGCACCTCATCCACGAGGCGCTGCGGCAGGTGCTCGGCCCGCACGTGGCCCAGAAGGGGTCGCTCGTCGCGCCCGACCGCTTGCGCTTCGACTTCGTGCATCAGAAGGCGATGAGCGCCGACGAGATCGCGGCGGTCGAAACGCTCGCGAATGCGGTGGTGCTGGAGAACGAGCCCGTCGAAACGCGGCTGATGGCGCTCGACGACGCGAAGGCGTCGGGCGCGATGGCGCTGTTCGGCGAAAAGTACGGCGATGAAGTGCGTGTCGTCTCGATGGGCAAGGGCGTGCCGGGGTCGAACAAGGCGTGGTCCGTGGAGTTGTGCGGCGGCACGCACGTGCGGCGCACAGGCGACATCGGGCTTGTCAAGGTGATCGCGGAAAGCGCGAGCGCGGCAGGCGTGCGGCGCATCGAGGCGCTGACGGGCGAGGGCGCGCGCGCCTATCTGGCGGACGCGGACCAGCGCGTGAAGGAAGCCGCTGCCCTCCTCAAGACGCGGCCCGACGACGTCATCGAGCGGCTCAAGGTGCTGGTCGAGGAACGCAAGACGCTCGAACGCCAGCTCGCGGACGTCAAGCGGCAGATCGCGCTCGGCGGTGGCGGAGGGACTGCCGATGCGGGCGCGGGCATCACGGAAGTTGGCGGGCGGAAGCTTCTGAAGCTCTCCGTCTCGGGCGTCGAGATGAAAGACCTGAAGGCGATGGCCGACGACGGGCGCGCCAAGGTGGGATCGGGGATCGTCGCGATCGCCAACAGCTCGGCCGACGGCAAGCTCGGCATCGTCGTCGCCGTGACCAACGATCTCGCGAAGGAGATCAACGCGGTCGATCTCGTGCGCGTGGGCTCGGAGGCGGCCGGCGGCAAGGGCGGCGGCGGCCGGCCCGACATGGCGCAGGCGGGCGGGCCCGATGGAAGCAAGGCCGGCGAGGCGCTGGCGGCGATCGAGGCCCGGATCGGGGCAGGGGCGTAACCGCCCCGCCGGTCTCCGTCAGACGAGATCGATGTCAGACGAGATCGATCTCGCCCACGACCTCGTGGCGAAGGTTGGTGTTTTCGGCGGTCAGGACCATCTTGACCTTGAGCGTGCCGGGGCCCTTGAGGCCCCGCTCGCGGACAATGCGCTCGATTTCCTGCTGCGAGGAGACGCCGACCTCCTTGAGGAAGCGGCGGAGCGACAGATTGAACGTTTCGTTGTGCATGGCGATCTCCGGCAACTCGGAAGAGAAACACGGTAATGCGTCCGCGGGTTTCGTGCTTACGGACAATTGCCAAGCCGCGCGCTTACTCCCTGCATAGGGGGGAACGAAACAAGGGCGGCCGATCGTCGGATCGGCCGCCCCTCTCATGTTCGTTTTGAAAGGCCGATCCGTCAGGCGGTCGCAGCCTTTTCGAGAAGCTTGGCGAGCGTGGCGTGCACCTTGGCGATGGCTTCGTCGCAGGCGATGTAGGCGGGCGTCGCGTTGCCCCAGTTCTGGTTGCGAACCTCGTCGATCATCTTCGTGCCCTGCGTCTGGACCTCGGAGAGCGCGGATGCGAGCTCGGCGGCGAGCATCGAGCTGCCGGAGGCGCGTGCGACGGCTTCCGCTTCGGCGATGACGTTGCCCTGTGCGAGCTGGGGCGCCGTTGCGGGCGCGGGGAGTGCGCCGAGCAGGATCTGGGCGAGCTGGCGCTTCCAGGCGAGCACTTCCGAGCCCGTGCGGATGAGCGCCGGATGGCGGATCGGAAGCTCGACGTTGTCGAAAGCGCGGCGCAGGATGACGTCGCAGCCGTCGAGACGCTCGCCGATCTTCTGCACCTCGTCCTTGCTCTTGACGGCCTTCTCGGAGATGCGGACGACGTTCTGCGTGATTTCGGTGGTGGCGGCGCGCTGCTGCTCGAGCACGTTGGAGAGGCCGCGGATGCGATCGGCCACTTCGGCGACCTCGTCGCCCATGCTCTCGATGATCGTGCCGACCTGCGTGACGACGGCGCTGCCGGAGGTCACGGATTTGAGGCTGTCCGTCACGGCGTGGCTGATCTCGCGCATCTCGCGGGTGAGGGCCTCGACGCGCGAGCGGATCTCCTGGGTGGCCTTGCCGGTTTCGACCGAGAGCGTCTTGACCTCGGCGGCAACGACGGCGAACCCGCGGCCCGCTTCGCCGGCGCGGGCGGCTTCGATGGTGGCGTTGAGGGCCAGAAGATTGGTCTGGCGCGCGATCGAATCGATCGAGGTCGCCATCTCGCCGATCTGGTCGACGGCGCTCTGGAGGACGGAGACCTGCTCGCCGATCTTGCTCGACTGGGCCTGGATGTTAGACATGGCCTCGATGGCGGCGCGGCTGTCGTTGATGCAGCTCCGCATCGTGTCGCGGGCGTTCTCCGTCTGCATCGCGCTCTCGGCCGAGACGGTCGAAAGCTCGGCGATGGAGGTCGCCATCTCCTCGACGGCGCTCGAAATGGAGACGGTGGACTGCGCGACTTCGCTGAAATCGTGCGACAGCCAGCCGATGTTGATGGCGGCCTCGGAGGCTTCCTTGCCGAGGTTCGAGGCCAGCTTAAGCTGGTTGGTGTTGGCCGTCTGGACGAGATCGACGAGGCGGCCGAGCGCGGTGCCGACGGCGCCGGGGACCGGAACGTTCTGGGCGAGTTTGCTGCGGATCAGGGTTTCCAGCGCATCGACGAGCTGCTGCTCGTGTGCGGCAGCGTGCGCGGCCGGCTGGCCGGCGGTTTGCGTGGGTGCTTCATCAGGGCGGCGCATTGCAAACACTTGATCGTCTCCTTCCCAGGGCAAACTTGGAACGGCCGTTTTCTGAACAGCGATTCAAAGCGGAAGGGTAAAGAACAGCGATTAAAGTTCATTTAACTACGGATAATGTGAGCACAGATCTTTCTCGCGGCGTTGCGTCGGAAAAAGATAATTCATTCAATCGCGTGGGAGACTTTGCCGGTTTTTTTGCCGGCGGTGGCAAGTTGTGCGCGTGCCGTGCCGTGCCGCGTGCGCCCGCTTCGGCATCGTATCCGAGGCGCTGCCCAATATTTTGCATGCAACTTTTGGACGGAACGATGCGCCCCGCTTGTTGATCTGCATTCGGACTTATAGACTGACGTCTCCTGCGGTTCCCCTCGATTGGCGAGCGATAACAATGACGTCAGCGGCTCCTTTCCGACGCGCGAGGCGGTTTGCGCGAGGAATGCTCCGGCGCATCGGCCCGGGACTGGCCGCGTGGGCCGTCGGGCTCACGATGCTGGCGGGAGCGGGGCAGGCCGCGACGGCGATTTCCAACGACGACACGGCGCGGGTGCTGGCGGGTCTTGCGCCGGCGGCCGGGTCTCCGCTGGAAAGCGTCACCCAGCAGGCGGGGTGGCAATCTCACGCCAGATACTTCGATCGGGCGTGGACGGAGCTCGAACAGCGGCAACTTCGGAAGATCCGAGCGTGGTCGACGCGCTACGTCACGGAGCGCAATCCCGTCGTGTACTACATGTTTTCGGGGCCTGACTTCCTCTATGCCGACGCCTTTTTCGAGGGGGCGGACACGTACGTGCTCTCGGGGCTCGAACCCGTCGGCCCGGTGCCGGACGTGGCGGGATTGACCCCGCGGCAGCTCGCGCAGGAACTTCGGGGGCTGCAGGGTTCGCTGAACTCGGTTCTCTCGTTCAGCTTCTTCATCACCAAGAAGATGAAGACGCAGCTCCAGACCGGGCGGATCACGGGGACGCTTCCGGTCCTCTACACGTTTCTCGCCCGAAGCGGGAAGACGGTGAAGGAGACGACGCTGGTCGCGCTCAACCCCGACGGGACGCTGAGCGAGCAACGCGGGCCGATCGAGAAAGGCCAAAGCCCGGGCGTCAGGATCACGTTCTCCAAGGCGGATGCCCCGGCGGGGGCAGGCGAGCAGACGCTTTATTACTTCAACACCGACCTTTCGAACTGGGGACTCAAGTCGAGCGGCTTCCTGACGTTCTGCAAAGGGCTCGGCACGGGGGACGGCTTTCTCAAGAGCGCGTCCTATCTGTTGCATTCGAACAACTTCACCGACATCCGGGCCTTTCTGCTGGACCACACCACGACGCTGGTCCAGGACGACTCCGGCGTGCCGCTGCGCTTCTTCGAGACGGGCACGTGGCGCCTCAAGCCGTTCGGCCGCTACCTGAAGCCGCTCGGGATTTTTCCCCGGGCGTATCAGCGGGATGTGCAAGACCTCTATGCCAAGGGCGGCGTCGAGCCGTTGGACTTCGGGATCGGGTATCGGTGGCGCCCGATGGAATCCAATCTGCTGCTCGCGGTACGCAGGCCTGCGCTCAGGGCCGACGCCGCGCGCTGACCCGAGGGCGAGGGGCCGAGACGCGCGCCCTTCACGCTCGGAGGCTTTGCCACCCTCCTGTCATCGTTGTAGCTTACGGCCCGTTTGTCCGGGGGCTTTCCGTTCGTACGCTGTCTAGGAGGATGAAGTGGCCACCGTCGTCACCGTGCACGGGACCTTTGCCCACTCGGGGGGTACGGCCGAAGCGCTTCACATCGGCGGGGAGGGAACCGCCGAGTGGTGGCAGAAGAACGGCGCGTTCGCCGCCGATCTCAAGGCGCTCGTCACCGGGAGCGCGGATGGACGGCTCGACGTCGTTCCCTTCACGTGGAGCGCGAACAACAGCGAGCTCGACCGCCGGCGCGGCGGCTCGGAGCTTCTGAAACTGCTGAGAAGCCTCGACGAGAAGGAAGAGCCCTATGCCGTCGTGGGGCACAGCCATGGTGGCTCGGTGATCGCGGCTGCTCTGATCGAGAGCGTGGCGCGGCGCAAGCCTCTGACGCATATCAAGCGGTGGGTCACGGTCGGGACGCCGTTCGTCGGGATGCGCAAGGAGCGTTTCCTTTTTTCGCGCGTTTCGCTCACGGGCAAGGTGATCTTCGTCGCCTCGCTCATGCTGTTCATGATGTTCCTGTTCTACGTGGCGGGCGAGCTTCTGAGCGGCGGCTTCGACGTCGGGCCCGAGGGGTATTCGGGGCTGCTTTTCTCCGGCACGATGATGTCGCTGCCGATTTTGTTCTACTACATCGTGTTCCGCTATCTCGATCATCGAAAGCTGATCGGCTACAGCCGCGGCACGGCGGAGAAAGCGCGCGCAGCGTACGCGGACAAATGGCTCCCCCTCGTCCACAAGGACGACGAGGCCGTGCACGGGCTGCGCTATCTGCCCAAGGCGGACCTCCACTTCTTCGAGGACGATTTCGCAGCCGGGACGCTGACGAAGGCGTCCATCGTCGCCCTGCCGCTGATCTATCTGATGATCGTGATGTCGCCCAAGACGATGCTGGGGCTTTCGGATTTCCTGCAGGACAAGGTCTATGGCGTTCAGCGTTTCGCCGGTGCCGGCCCGGGCGCCGCCCCGAGCGCGAGCGCCGAGCAGCGCAACGCCACACAGGTGCGTGACGAGCTTCGCCGGTTCAACCGCAGGATCCGCGAAGCCGACGAGCAGGCGGAGCGCGGCGGACTCGAACCGACGAAGGCGGAAGACGCCCGGCGGCGCGCCTCGGAGTTGCGCCGGGAGATGCGCGCCAAGCGGCGCCAAATCGCGATCACCTTTCCCGAGTTCGTCAATGCGGAGCGTGCGCAGCGCTTCAAGGAGCGTTTCCTGGAGCGCAATGGCCAGCTCTGTCCGGGCGGGCGGCTCTGTGGCGGCGGGCGCGATTACATCCTGAACAGCAAGCTGCTGTTCCATGTCGTGACCGACGAACTGACGGCCGCGGTGGTCAACGAGGATATGCTCGGCGGCACGCACGGCAACATGCTGCGGCTCGCGACACCCATCGTGCTTGTGCCGGTTGCCTTCGCGCTGCTTGCGCTCGGGGTGCTCGCACTCATCCAGTACCTCGCGTCGCACCTCAGCGTCTATGTCAGCCGGGCGCTCAACCGGATGACGCGGGCGGAAGTGAAGAGATCGTCGTTCGGAAACGATACCGACGGCGAGGTCGTCGTCGGGGCGGGCTACGGGCCCTCGTGGCTCGATCCGGTGACGTGTCTCCTCCCCGATGCGGTGAGCGACAAGATCTCCGACCACAGCAACGCGATGATGGCGCAGTCGGTCTCGAAGTTCCGCAGCGCGATCAGCACGCTGGCCTTCTCGGAATCCGAGGACAGAAAGGCGGGGCTGATCGCCAGCTATCTGTCCTGGAAGGAGCTGGTCCACACCTGCTATTTCGATGTGGACTCGTTCCGCAAGATCGTGGCGCTGGCGGTGAGCCAATCGGAAGGGTTTGCGCCGACCGACGCGTTCCGGCGGGACGGCTTGTACGCGGCGACGGAGAGCTGGATCGCCGCGCTCGGCCGCCCGCTCGATCCCGCGATGCCGGAGACGGGGCTCGCGGTGGACGGCGCCCCGCCGCCGCAGACGGTCACCGCGTGACGTTCAGGACGTGACGTCGGGGTCGAACGCTCAGGTCTTGATCTCGAGGAACTGGATCTCGGGATTGCGCCCTGCGTTGTAATTCAGCGTGAAGATCGAGGACGGGATGTAGACGTGGTCGCCGTCGAGGTCGGTCGCGATGCTCGACCGGTTGGCGGCGATGAACGCCTTCAGTGCGGTGGGGTCGTCGGAGCGGATCCAGCGGACGGCTTCGCACGGCGCGGGATCGAAATCGGTCGCGAGGCCGTATTCGTGCTTCAGGCGGTCGGCGAGCACGTCGAGCTGCAGCGCGCCGATCACGCCGACGATGGGTTGGGTGCCATCGACGGGATTGAACACCTGCACGACGCCTTCCTCGGCCATCTCGCGCACGGCGTCCTTGAGCTTCTTGGCCTTGATGGCATCCTCCAGCCGGATGCGGCGCAGGATTTCGGGCGCAAAGCTCGGGATGCCGAGGAACGTGATGTCCTCGCCTTCGGTCAGTGCGTCGCCGATGCGAAGCACGCCGCGGTTCGGAATGCCGACGACGTCGCCGGCAAAGGCCTCCTCGGCGAGCGAGCGGTCCTGCGCGAAGAAGAACTGCGGTGCGGAGAGGGCCATCGTCTTGCCCGAGCGCACGTGCTTCACCTTCATGCCGCGCGTGAGCTTGCCCGAACAGACGCGCATGAAGGCGATGCGGTCGCGATGGTTCGGGTCCATGTTCGCCTGGATCTTGAAGACGATGCCGGTCATGGCGGGCTCGGTCGCGACGACCTCGCGCGATGCGGCGCGCTGGGAGAGCGGCGGCGGTGCATGCGTTTTGAGAGCGTCGAGCACGTCGCGCACGCCGAAGTTCTTCAACGCCGAGCCGAAGAACACGGGCGTCAGCGTGCCGTGGCGGAAGGCTTCGAG
>DAOMQQ010000057.1:0-13955 GCA_035445405.1 Hyphomicrobium sp. | reverse complement strand
ACGAGGCGAAAATCACGATGCTCAAGCTCGAGGACAAACCCGGCATCGCCGCGCGGATCTTCGGGCCGCTCTCGGATGCGGCGATCAACGTCGACATGATCGTGCAGAACGTCGCGGCCGACGGTCACCACACGGATATGACGTTTACGGTGCAGCAGGCCGAGCTCGAGCGTGCCGTCGACGTGCTTAACGCGGCGAAAGCCGATATCGGCGAATTCGAGATCCAGAGCTCCGCCGACGTCGCCAAGGTTTCCGTTATCGGCATCGGCATGCGCAGCCATGCGGGCGTCGCGGCGCAAATGTTCAAGGCGCTTGCCGAGAAGGGCATCAATATTCTCGCGATCTCCACATCCGAGATCAAAATCAGCGTGCTTATCGACGCGGCCTATGCGGAGCTGGCCGTGAGGACGCTCCATTCCCTCTACGGCCTGGACGCCGCATAAGGCGCGGCCCTGCCGTTAGGGTTATGCTATCGCCTTTTTCGGGCGCCTTTTCCGCATTGGCGCTCAATTTGACGTATAACCGCCCGTGATCCCTGCTTCGGCAGGGTGCGTGGATCCGTTTGATGGCTTTTGCCCTATGCATTCGAGACGCGGCGACGAGCCCCGTGTGATGCCGACCGAGCCGGCGCTGCGCGTCATCATGCGCCGGTTGCGGGAAATCATGTCCGAGGCCGCTGCCGACGGGCAGGAGCGGCTCGACAAGATCGTGCGCCAGATCGCGGGCGTCATGGTTGCGGATGTCTGCTCGCTCTATCTCAAGCGGCAGGACGGCTCGCTGGAGCTGTTCGCGAGCGAAGGCCTCAATCGGTCGGCGGTGCATACCACCATGCTCAAGCGCGGCGAGGGCCTCGTCGGGCGCTGCGCAGAGATGGGCGTTCTCATCAACGAGCCGGATGCCGCGAAGCACCCGGCCTTCAGCTATAGGCCGGAGACGGGCGAGGAGATCTATCATTCGCTGCTCGCGGTGCCCGTGCAGCGCAGCGGCCAGGTGCTCGGCGTGCTCGTCGTGCAGAACCGCACCGTCAAGGAATACTCGGACGAGGATGCCGAGGTGATGCAGGCGACCGCGATGGTGGTGGCCGAGCATCTCGTCTCGGGGGCCGTGTCCGGTTTCGGCGCCGGGATCGAGATTTCCAAGGCGCTGTCGCTCGTGGTGAAGGGCGAGCCGATCTCGGAGGGGATCGCGCTCGGCCACGTGCTGCTGCACGAGCCGCGCATCGTCGTGACCAAGCTGATGGCGGACGATCCGGTGGCCGAGCTCAGGCGGCTCGAGGATGCGCTCCTCGAACTCAAGACCTCGCTCGACGAGATGCTGAGCCACGAGCTGCTCTCGGGCGCGGGCGATCATCGCGACGTGCTCGAAGCCTATCGCATGTTCGCCCACGACCGCGGCTGGGAGCGGCGGCTGCGCGAAGCCGTGCAGAGCGGTCTCACGGCGGATGCGGCGGTAGAGCGCGTGCAGAACGGCACGCGCGCGCGGATGCTTCGGCAGGCCGACCCTTTTTGGCGGGAGCGCCAGCGCGATCTCGACGATCTTTCGGATCGCTTGCTGCGCATTCTGGCGGGCCGGGCGACCGGGTTCATCAATCCGCCGGAGATGCCGCCCGATACGATCCTCGTCGCGCGCAATATGGGGCCTGCCGAGCTGATCGACTATGACGGCTCGCGCTTGAGGGGCCTCGTGATCGAGGACGGCAGCGGGCAGAGCCATGTCGCCATCGTCGCCAAGGCGCTGGGCATCCCGGCGGTGGGGCAGGCGACCGGGCTTGTCGAGCGGGTGACCGCGGGAGACGCCATCATCGTCGATGGCGTGGCCGGCGAGGTGCACGTGCGGCCCTCGTCGGACGTCGTGAACGCCTACACCGACAAGGTGCGCTTCCGTGCGCGCCGGCAGAAGCAATACGAGAAGCTGCGCGATCTTCCCGCCCTGACGACGGACGGCGAGCGCATCATCCTGCAGATCAACGCCGGGCTCTTGCAGGATATGCCGCATCTCGCGGAGTCGGGGAGCGAGGGCATCGGGCTGTTTCGTACCGAGCTGATGTTCATGCTGTCCCACAGCTTGCCGCGTGTGGACCGGCAGACGGAGGCCTACGGCGCGGTGCTGCGGGAAGCCAAAGGCAAGCCGGTGGTCTTCCGCTCTCTCGATATCGGCGGCGATAAGATCCTGCCGTATCTGCGCCAGATCCCGGAAGAGAACCCCGCCATCGGATGGCGTGCGATCCGCATGTCGCTCGACCGGCCGGCGCTTTTCCGGATGCAGATCCGCGCGATGTTGCGGGCCGCGGCGGGCCAGCAGCTTCGGGTGATGCTGCCGATGATCTCGGTTGCGACCGAGATGGACGACGCGCGCGGGCTGATCGACAAGGAGTGGGCGCTCGCCATGGCGCGCGGCACGCCGCTGCCGAGCGAGCTTCTGGTGGGCGCCATGATCGAGGTGCCGAGCGTCCTGTTCGAGCTCGACGAGTTGCTGCCGCGGGCGGACTTCGTCTCCGTCGGCAGCAACGATCTCATGCAGTTCCTGTTTGCGGCCGACCGCTCGAACCCGCGCGTCGTCAATCGGTTCGATTCGCTTTCGGTGGCGCCGCTCAAGGCGCTCAAGATGCTTGCGGGTGCGTGCTACCGGCACAACGTGCCATTGACGGTTTGCGGCGAGATGGCGGGGCGGCCGATCGAAGCCATGTGCCTCATCGGCCTCGGCTTCCGCACCTTCTCGATGGCGCCGGCGTCGATCGGTCCGGTCAAGGCCATGATCCGCTCGGTCGATGCAAGCGCGGTGACGGATCTGCTCGACGACCTGCTCGTTTCCGGCTCGGGCAGCGTGCGCGCGGAGATCGAAGCCTTTGCGGCGCGGTCCAAGGTGGAGATCTGAGTTTTTTCGCTCACGGGCCTGTCCGGACGGCGCCGAAAAAGGCATCGCACTGGCCCTCCGCGAGGGCGGCGGTGTCTGAGCGAAGCTCGGCTACGCCAAGACCGCCGGGTCGCGTCCAAGCGGAGCTTGGCTTCGCCAAGACGCTCCCGAGCCCCTTTGGGCTGAAGGGAGCAGGGCCGGAGGGAAAGTGCTTGCGCGCGGGCGCGCTTGGCGTCATGTCGCAGGGAAACACACGATCGTTTGAAAGACCCATGAGCGTCATTCCCCAAGAAAAGCTGGCCAAGCTGGTCGAGCGATACGAGACCATCCAGGCCGAACTCAATCAGGGTGCGCCGCAGGCGACCTATGTGAAGCTCACCAAGGAGCTGTCGGAGCTGACGCCGCTGATCTCCGCCGTGCGCGATCTCGAGGCCGCGGAGACGGAAAAGCGCGA
The DNA here is from genome assembly GCA_035445405.1 of Hyphomicrobium sp. Lineage (GTDB taxonomy): Bacteria > Pseudomonadota > Alphaproteobacteria > Rhizobiales > Hyphomicrobiaceae > Hyphomicrobium_C. The sequence goes on along the minus strand of DAOMQQ010000057.1, from coordinate 10,648 downwards.
TCTCGAAGCCCTCGTTCGCGATCCCGGCCAGGACAAGGACATGGCCGAGATGGCGCGCGACGAGCTCGACCAGATCGGCGAGCGCATCGAAGCGCTGCAACAGCAGCTCCGCGTGCTGCTGTTGCCGAAAGATGCGGCAGACGAAAAGAGCGCCATTCTCGAAGTGCGGGCCGGGACGGGCGGCGACGAGGCCGCGCTGTTCGCGGCCGATCTTTACCGCATGTATCAGCGGTATGCCGATCTGCACGGCTGGAAAACCGAGATCCTGTCGATGTCGGAGAGCGATCTCGGCGGCTACAAGGAAATCATCGCGTCGATCACGGGCCGCGGCGTGTTCGCGAAGCTCAAGTTCGAGAGCGGCGTGCACCGCGTGCAGCGCATTCCGGCGACCGAAGCCGGAGGGCGCATTCATACCTCCGCGGCGACGGTGGCCGTGCTGCCGGAAGCCGAGGACGTCGATATCGAAATCCGCGATCAGGACATCCGGATCGATACGATGCGGGCAGGCGGAGCGGGCGGCCAGCACGTCAACAAGACGGACAGCGCCGTGCGCATCACGCATCTGCCGACCGGTATCATCGTGGTCTCGGCGGAGAAGAGCCAGCATCAGAACCGCCGCCTCGCCATGCAGGTGCTGCGCTCGCGGCTGTTCGAGCTCGAACGGGAGCGTGCGGACAGCGAGCGGAGCGAGGCGCGCAAAAGCCAGGTGGGCTCCGGCGACCGTTCGCAACGCATCCGCACCTACAACTTTCCGCAGGGCCGCGTCACCGATCACCGCATCAACCTGACGCTGCACAACATCGACCGCGTCATGGAAGGTGTGGGGCTGGACGAGATCATCGATCAGCTGATCGCCGAGAACCAGGCATCGTTGCTGGCGGCGATGGAAGGCCATGGCGCCTGATCGCGATGTGCCGCCATTCGCCGGGATGACGGCGCGCGATGCGCAGGGCGCGCTCGGGCGGGCGCTGGGCGAGGCCGGCATCGAGGACCCGTTGCGGGATGCGCGGCTGCTGGTTGGGGCCGCTCTGGGCGCGACGGCCGAGGACATCATCAGGGACCCCGCGCGCCGGTTCGAGCCTCTTGAGGCCGAGCGGCTTTCCGGGTTCGCGGCGCGCCGCCTCGCGCGAGAGCCGGTTTCCCGAATTCTGGGCGTGCGCGGCTTTTACGGCCGGGAGTTTCTGGTGACGCCCGCCACCCTCGATCCGCGGCCGTGCACCGAGACCGTTGTCGAGGCGGCGCTTGAAGTTCTGGCGGAGAGCGGGCTGCGGGAGCGGCCGATCCGGATTCTCGATGTCGGCACGGGCTCGGGGGCGCTCGTCGTGACGCTGCTGGCAGAACTGCCGCTCGCGGTCGGCGTCGGGACGGATGTTTCGGACGAGGCGCTTCGGACTGCGCACGACAATGCGGTGCGGCTCGGCGTCGCATCGCGTTGCTCGTTCGTCAATCGGCGGAGCCTGGAGGGCATCGCGGGACCGTTCGATCTTCTGGTTTCGAACCCGCCCTATATTCCGAGCGGCGAGATTCCGGGGCTCGCCCCCGAGGTCCACGCTTACGATCCTGCCGGCGCGCTGGACGGCGGTGCGGATGGGCTCGCTATTTACAGGGCTTTGGCGCGCGATCTGGCGTGGGTCGTGCCTCGCGGATGGGCGCTGTTCGAGGTCGGAGCGGGGCAGGCGGCCGACGTCGAAAGCCTCCTGCGGGACGGTGCGGGCGATGCTCTGGCTGACGTCCGGACGTGGCAGGATCTTGGGCACCACACACGCTGTGTTGCCGTCAAGACACAGCATTATCCATGACGTCAAAAGCGCTTGGATTTAATGGGCGGCGGAGCTAAGGTGCAGTTCAGAGAGTTTAGCGTCATGCGCACTTCTTCTTTGACGGCAGCCCGCTCAGCATATCGGCTGTCATCATTTCGCGCATGATGAGCTGCGATACTGGCGGATGAGAGCCGCTGGCGATGCCGCGTTCAGCAGGCACCCGGTGGCGACTTGAAGCGCCGATCGCATTTGAGCTCCTCCCTTTCGGACATGCTGCTGTCGATCGAGCGCAAAGAGAAACACAGACCATGGCAGCGGGCGCGGGGGTCCGCATAAATCCGTCGCCGTGCCAGTGTCGCGGCCTGGATGGGGGTTACTTGGAGTCCGCCGGGAGACCGGCTTGACGAGATCGCGGCCGGAGGTGGTCGCGGAGAACGACCGTGTTTTGGCTGCTGCTGCTTTGGACGTTGCAGCCCCTATTTCCACAACTGTCGAGAATGGAGCCCATGAGGCAGGGACAACAGAACCGCAGAGGCCGCGGCCGCAATAATAACAACAACAATAATCAGGGCCGCAAAGGTCAGAACCCGTTGACGCGGAGCTTCGAAAGCACCGGACCGGACATCAAGATCCGCGGGACGCCTGCCCATGTCGCCGAGAAGTACATGGCTCTTGCGCGCGATGCGCAGTCGAGCGGCGACCCGGTGCTCGCCGAGAACTATCTCCAGCATGCGGAGCACTACAATCGCATCATCATGACCTACCGCGAGCAGCAGATGCTGCAGAACGGCGGTGAGATGCCCAACGGCGCGGCCCGTCCCGCGAGCCCGGCAGGCTTCGGCGAGGACGACGAGGAGGGCGATTTCTCCTCCGAGCAGCCGCAGGCCTCTTTTGGGCAGCAGCCCCGCGGGGAAGGGCGCCACGACGACCGTGGCCATCGTGGCGGACATGACGGCGGCGGACGTTCGTTCGGCCGGGACCGCGACCGCGGCGAGCGTTTCCAGCGGAGCGATCGCCAGGACCGGGATCGTGGCGAACGCGTCGAACGGGCCGATCGTCCCGAGAGGAGCGAGCGGCCGGAGCGCATCGAGCGCGCGGAGCGGCCGGATCGTGCGCCGCAGCCGGATATCGGAATCGAAGGTGGCCAGCCGCCGCCGCGCCGCGAACGCGATCGCGACAGGCAGCCCCTGCCGCACGACGAGCAGCCCGCATTCCTGCGTCGCCCCGTGCGGCGTCAGCGCCGGGAAGCGCCGGCTGAAGAGGCCGCGGAACCGACGCCCGCCGTCGAAGGCAGCGGCGAGTAAGCTCCGCTCGTCCGTCTGGACTATTGAGACACCGAAAAAAGCCGCGGCCGAGCGCCAGCGGCTTTTTTTGTTTTGGAAGATCAGATCGCGACCGGATCTCCGGCGGCGATTTCCCCGCCCGTCACCACCTCGGCGTAGACGCCAAAGTCCGTGTGCTTCCATTCCCGCTGGAGCGTGGCGGGGATGTCCATGTCCCGGATGCCGGTTTCCGGATCGACATTGGTGGCGGCGCATCGCGCGGTGCGGGCGTTCACCTTGAGACGCGCGGGGCCGATCCCGACCTCGCGCCCGAGCCATCCGAACTCCGTCCACGGCTCCGGGCCGTCGACGATCAGGTTCGGGCGAAAGCGGAGCGGATTGATCGGCCGGCCGGTGATGCGTTCCAACTCGCGTACGGACGCCAGGTTGATTACATGCAACCATTTGGCCGGCGTATCGGTGAAGCTGTGCCCGGGTGCGCTCAAGATCCGAGGCGGGCCGCGCAGGCTCGAATCCATGAAGGCGGCCATGAATTGCTCGACGATCTGGCGGCCGAGGCGCGTGGTCAGGTCTCCGCCTGCGGCTTGGCGACCACCGCGATAGAGGGCAAGGCGGCGGCTTTCTTCCTCGAAGCGTGCGTCGAGGGTGGCCAGGCGCTCGTCGCGCATCAGCATGAGGAAGGCCACCTTGGGCAAGTGACACGGATTTTCCGGATCGAAACGGCTCGGGCCGTTCTCGATCGCCCAGGCGCGGTCGAAGGGGAGCGTCTCGCCGGGCGCGAGCGTCACCCGGTCGAGCGGGTCGGCCGAGAGACCTTTTACGGGGTAGCGATAAATCGCCTCGAGCGTTCCAGTCATGCCGCGTCTTCCCTCCCGATGACCGCGATCAACGCGATTTGTGCGGCTTTGCGATAGCACGGGGGGCGGCCCCCTTTATAGGGCGCCCGCTCGCCCTATATCTCACCACAGGCGGGTCGTCCGGGTGCCGAAATTGGGCTCGGAGGGACCGCCGGATCAACCGTTCGTTGACGGCGTTTCATACCGTGCCTGGGCTTTTGGCCGTGTGCTTCGTATCGGAAAGCGATGGCCCATCTCTGCATCCGCAGCGGTGGGGGCCTTCCGGAAGCACTCCATAGGGCGGCGAAGCGCGCTGAGGAGGACCTACATGGATTTCGAAAGATTTACGGATCGCGCCAAGGGCTTCGTGCAGTCTGCCCAGGGGCTCGCGCTCCGGGAGGAGCACCAGCATTTCTCCGCCGAGCACCTGCTCAAGGTGCTGCTCGATGACCCGGAAGGCCTGGCCGCGGGTCTGATCTCGCGCGCCGGCGGCAACGCGAAGCAGGCGCTCGATGCCGTGGAGCAGGCTCTGCGCGGGCGGCCGAAGGTGAGTGGCGGCGGCGCCGGACAGCTTTACCTCCGGCCCGAGCTTGCGCGCGTGTTCGACAACGCTCAGAAGATCGCCGAGAAAGCCGGCGACCGTTACGTGACGGTCGAGCGGCTGTTGCTGGCCCTTGCGCTCGAGAAGGGATCGGAGGCGGGCCGTATCCTGGCGGATGCGGGCGTTACGCCTGAGCGTCTCAACACGGCGATCAACGAGATCCGCAAGGGGCGCACCGCGGATACCGCGAGCGCCGAGCAGGGCTTCGAAGCTCTGAAGCGGTATGCGCGCGATCTCACGGAAGCTGCCGCCAACGGCAAGCTCGATCCGGTGATCGGCCGCGACGAGGAGATCCGCCGCACCATTCAGGTGCTGAGCCGCCGGACGAAGAACAACCCCGTGCTGATCGGCGAGCCCGGTGTCGGCAAGACGGCGATTGCCGAGGGCCTCGCCGCGCGCATCGTTGCGGGCGACGTGCCGGAAAGCCTCAAGGACAAAAAGCTGCTCGCGCTCGACATGGGCGCGCTCATCGCGGGCGCCAAATTCCGCGGCGAGTTCGAGGAGCGGCTCAAGAGCGTGCTCAACGAAGTGCAGTCCGAGGAGGGGCGCATCATCCTCTTCATCGACGAGCTGCACACCATCGTGGGCGCGGGCAAGGCCGAAGGGGCGATGGACGCGGGCAATCTTTTGAAGCCGGCGCTTGCGCGCGGCGAGCTTCATTGCGTCGGCGCGACCACGCTCGACGAGTACAAGAAGCACATCGAGAAGGATGCGGCGCTTGCGCGGCGCTTCCAGCCGGTGTTCGTGGGCGAGCCGACGGTCGAGGATACGATCTCGATCCTGCGCGGCCTGAAGGAGAAGTACGAGCTGCATCACGGCGTCAGGATCACCGATTCCGCGCTCGTGTCGGCGGCGACGCTCTCCAACCGCTACATCACCGACCGCTTCCTGCCGGACAAGGCCATCGATCTCGTGGACGAGGCCGCATCGCGGCTTCGGATGCAGGTCGATTCCAAGCCCGAGGAGCTGGATGCGATCGATCGCGACCTGATGCAGGCCAAGATCGAGCGCGAGGCGCTGAAAAAGGAAACCGACGCGGCGTCGCAGGAGCGGCTCGAGAAGCTCGAGAAAGAGATTTCCGATCTCGAGGAGAAGTCGCGCACGCTCACCGAGCGCTGGCAGTCCGAGAAGGACAAGCTCGGCACCGCGCAGAAAGTGAAGGAAGAGCTCGACAAGCTTCGCACCGAGCTCGTGCAGTCGCAGCGCAAGGGCGACTATGCGCGCGCGGGCGAGCTGGCGCATGCCGTGATCCCGGACCTCGAGCGTAAGCTTGCAGGGATCGAGAGCACGGAGGCCAAGGGCGTGATGGTCGAGGAGGCGGTGACGCCCGATCAGATCGCGGCCGTCGTGTCGCGCTGGACGGGTGTGCCTGTCGACAAGATGCTGGAAGGCGAGCGCGATAAGCTGCTCAAGATGGAGGAGGCGCTCGAAAAGCGCGTCGTGGGCCAGCCGGAAGCGGTGAAGGCCGTGGCGACGGCCGTGCGGCGCGCGCGTGCGGGCCTGCAGGACCCGAACCGGCCGATAGGCTCGTTCATGTTCCTGGGGCCGACGGGCGTCGGCAAGACGGAGCTGACGAAGGCGCTCGCCTCGTTCCTGTTCGACGACGATAGCGCGCTGGTGCGCATCGACATGAGCGAGTTCATGGAGAAGCACTCCGTGGCCCGTCTCATCGGCGCGCCTCCGGGCTATGTCGGCTACGAGGAGGGCGGGGCGCTCACCGAAGCCGTGCGGCGCCGGCCGTATCAGGTCATTCTGTTCGACGAGATCGAGAAGGCGCACCCCGATGTGTTCAACGTGCTCTTGCAGGTGCTCGACGATGGGCGGCTGACCGACGGTCAGGGCCGCACGGTCGACTTCAAGAACACGCTGATCATCATGACGTCGAACCTCGGGGCCGAGTACCTCGCCGATCCGCGCCAGCCGATGGGCTTTGGCGCGCCGGGCGACGAGGACAAGGTGATGAGCGAAGAGGAGGCCTATGGCCTCGTCATGGACGCGGTGCGCCGGCATTTCCGCCCCGAGTTCATCAACCGGATCGACGAGATCGTCGTGTTCCACCGTCTGCGGCGCGAGGCGATGGCGTCCATCGTCGACATTCAGATGAAGCGGATCAGCGCGCTGGTCGCAGACCGGAAGATCACGCTCAATCTGGACGATCAGGCCCGCACCTGGCTCGCGAACAAGGGATACGATCCGATCTATGGTGCGCGTCCCCTTAAGCGGGTGATCCAGAAGCAGGTGCAGGACCCGCTTGCGGAAGCGATCCTGTCGGGCACGGTGCGGGATGGAGATGCGGTCAACATCTCGGTCCGCGACGGGGCGCTGACGCTCAACGGCGAGCCGGTGAAGGCTGCTGCCTAAGGATCGTCGTTCGGTATGAAACGGAAGGAAAGTCGGGGCATCTTTGCCCCGACTTTTTTTGTTGTCGCTCTGCCCTCCTGTCATCCCGGAAAGGCGGAGGCGAAAAGCCGAAGCCTTATCCGGGACCCAGCGTGACGAGCGTCGAAGACGCAATATTTTGCGATAGAAGTTTTTGCTGGGTCCCGGCTCGGCGCACCGGCATACGCCGTCGCTTGGCCGGGATGACATGAGAGCGCTGTTACTTGCTCGCCGTCAGGACGGGCGTGCGGCGCATCAGCTCGTCGATGCGCATGCGCTCTTTCTGGAACTCGACGAGGTCGCGGCCGGCGAGCTGGCGCTCGCGCGGGACCTCGATCGAGAGCGGGTTCACGAACTGGTTGTTGACGAGGATTTCATAGTGAAGGTGCGGGCCGGAGGAGAGGCCGGTCGAGCCCACATATCCGATGACCTGGCCCTGCTTGACGCGGACGCCTGCGGTTGCGCCCGGCGCAAAGCGTGACATGTGGCTGTAGGCCGTCTGATAGCCGTTGGCGTGACGTATGCGGACGTAATTGCCGTTGTAGCCCTTGCGTCCGGCCTCTTCGATGATGCCGTCGCCGGCCGCAAGAATGGGCGTGCCGGGACGCGCGGCCCAGTCGATGCCGGTGTGCATTCTGGTCTCGCCGAGCAGCGGGTGACGGCGGAAGCCGAAACCGGACGTGAGGCGCACATCGTCGCCGCGCACGGGGCGGCGCATCAGGAAGCGTTTCGCGTTGTTTCCGTGGGTGTCGTAGTAGTCGACCTCGCCGTCGGGTGTGCGGAAACGATAGTAGCGGCGCGTTTCGCTGCCGGTCGTGATGGCCGTGTAGAGCAATTCGCCGGGCGGGCCTTCCGCGCCGCCTTCGTCTTTCAGGTCAAAGAACATTTCGCAGGTGTCGCCCGCTCTGAGGCGTCTGCGGAAGTCCGTCTCGTAGGCGTGGACCTGCAGGATCTGGTTGATCGTCTCGTCGGGAATGCTCTCGATCAGAGAGGCATGATAGAGGCTCGCATAAAGGCTCGACGTCTGCGGGGCGTTGGAATCGGTGAGCGCCAGACGCATGAGGGAGTCGTCGTCCATCGGCGTCTTGCTGGCCGTGAACTCGCCCGATGCGTTGCGATTGACGGTGACCTTGTGCACGTGGCCTTCGCCGAAGATCGAGAAACGCACGGGCTCCATGCGGTTGTCGGCGGTGAGCGACGGCTGCAGCGCGATGTGGACCTCTTGGCCGGCTTCGACGGATCTCTCCGAGAAGACGGGCTTCATCGCCTCGATCATCTCGCGGATTTGCCAGGAGGTTGCGCCGGCTTCCGAGAGGACTTCGCGGAGCTTCTGGCCTTGGCGCACCGTTTTGATGGTCGGCTTCAGGACGTCGAGCTCGCTCGATCCATCCTCGTCGTGGCCTGCCTTGGCGAGCACGGTCGTGTTGGGACCGGCGGCATCCCGATCTTCTGTTTCGGCTGCCGGGGCCGCATTGCCGAGCGCGTCGGCGAAGCCGATTTCCTCGTCGCCAGAGAAACCGGAGGCGGGCGTCACTGCCGCCAGAGCTTCCGAGGTCTCGAAGCGTTCGACGATTTCTGCGGCTTCGTCGTCGGCGATGCGCTGGGCATCGTCGGAGGGAAGCGCGCCGCCGAGGAGCTCGACGACGCGAATGCTGACATTGGTCTTCTCGACGGTTTCGGCGTCGTCCTGCTCCTCGCCGATCGGCTTGTTGTTGGCGTAGAGCTTGAAAGGATTGAAGGCGGGAATGGTTTCGGTCGCGCCCGCGGGTACGGGCGCGAGGCGCGCGACGATGCGAACGTACGGTTTGGCGTAGATGTATTCGCGGCCGCTCCGCCGCTGGCGCAGCGTTTCGTGGATGATGAAGCGCGTGGACTTGGCGCCGCTCGTGATCTGGAGCCTGTCGACCTTGGGCACGCTCCATTTCAGGCCGTCGTCGCGGCGCAGGAAGGCCTCGAGGGGCGGGGCAACGGTGCCTTCGCGCAGGCGCTGCAACGCGGGGACGAGGCCGTCCTCCGTCTCCTGCTTGTCGGCCGCGCCGAAAATCACCACCAGGATCGAAACGCCTCCGACCGCGGCCGCAAGGCAGGTGCTCATCAGCCAGCGGAAGCGGCCTTCGCGCTGCGGCTCGGCGTGGTCCGTGCCGTACATATCCCGGAGCCCGCGCGCCTTCGCGCCGCGGTAGAGCGCGGACGCCTTGTTGGCAGCCCGGCCCCCGGTGACGGGGCGGCAGCGCGCAATCGGGGCGTGACGACGGTGATCGATCACGACGTGGACTTCCCCCCTTCGCCGGGCGCTTGCCGTGGGCATCCGCTCCAACGGCCCAGCCGACCGACGACCAAATCCTAATCCGGCCCGCGCCTCGCGGTGCGCGCCAAATCAAATCGCCGTCTTGGCGTATACTAGATAGACCGAGCTTTCTGGCACAAAACTGGCGCTCTGAGGGCGCCGGCCCCCTTTTTGGCGGGTTTTGAACCCGGAGGGGTGATCCGTTCGGAGGGGGAAGGCGTAGAATTTGTATCAACCGAGACGGCGAACGAGATCGTTCTGAGCGACGGCACTCAAGAAAGTTTCGTTCGTTATCAGCTGCTTAATAAGAATTTTGCGGTTTCGCCGAGGTTGGTGTTGACAGGGCGGCGAGTTTCCTATTAATTCGGTCCTTGTCGCGGGGCACACAGTGCTTCGCCGCCCTCGACGGGCATCGCTCTCTCGATAACAGTTGTGGTTCCCGACCGGGCCACCCGGAAGGAAACCTGTTGTCTTGAAAGTCGGTCTAACAGGCCGGCTGCGACACTCGTCGTCGGATCGCTCTTTGACAAGTTAAATTTGAAGGAAGAGAAACGCAGGCGGCGGAGTCCTAGCGAGATCTCTGAAGCCCCTCGGGGTGTAAGGGATCGACGAAACTCTGGCGAGACTGCGTTTCATAAGCCATCACCAAGCGCGCCGGATGCGAAGCAATTCGTGTCATGTGCGTGCTAGTGTGAAGGTGCCCGTTACGCAGTATCCTTGGAGAATACCCTCCAAGCCGGTCCAGAATCGAAACTTTCAATTTGAGAGTTTGATCCTGGCTCAGAACGAACGCTGGCGGCAGGCCTAACACATGCAAGTCGAACGCTGTAGCAATACAGAGTGGCAGACGGGTGAGTAACGCGTGGGAATCTTCCTATCGGTACGGAATAGCTCAGGGAAACTTGGGGTAATACCGCATACGCCCTTCGGGGGAAAGATTTATCGCCGATAGACGAGCCCGCGTCTGATTAGCTAGTTGGTGAGGTAATGGCTCACCAAGGCGACGATCAGTAGCTGGTCTGAGAGGATGATCAGCCACACTGGGACTGAGACACGGCCCAGACTCCTACGGGAGGCAGCAGTGGGGAATATTGGACAATGGGCGCAAGCCTGATCCAGCCATGCCGCGTGAGTGATGAAGGCCTTAGGGTTGTAAAGCTCTTTCAGTGGGGAAGATAATGACGGTACCCAGAGAAGAAGCCCCGGCTAACTTCGTGCCAGCAGCCGCGGTAATACGAAGGGGGCTAGCGTTGTTCGGAATTACTGGGCGTAAAGCGCACGTAGGCGGATTGCTAAGTCAGGGGTGAAATCCCGGGGCTCAACCTCGGAACTGCCTTTGATACTGACAATCTTGAGTCCGGAAGAGGTGAGTGGAATTCCTAGTGTAGAGGTGAAATTCGTAGATATTAGGAAGAACACCAGTGGCGAAGGCGGCTCACTGGTCCGGTACTGACGCTGAGGTGCGAAAGCGTGGGGAGCAAACAGGATTAGATACCCTGGTA
>DAOMQQ010000056.1:0-14024 GCA_035445405.1 Hyphomicrobium sp. | reverse complement strand
TCCAAACGCCAGCCTGGCGAGCTTCGCCGCGTTTCCTTCGAACGCGCGGTCTCCATGCACGCCGAGGGCTCCTGCCTGATCAAATTCGGCAACACGCATGTGCTCTGCACGGCCAGCCTCGAGGAACGCATTCCGCCGTGGCTCAAAGGCCAGGGCCGCGGCTGGGTCACGGCCGAATACGGCATGCTCCCGCGCGCCACCACCGATCGCACGCGCCGTGAGGCGGCCGTCGGCCACCAGTCCGGCCGCACGCAGGAAATCCAGCGCCTCATCGGCCGCGCGCTCCGCGCCGTCGTCGATCTCCCGAAGCTCGGCGAGCGCCAGATCTCCATCGACTGCGACGTGATCCAGGCCGACGGCGGCACCCGCACCGCCGCCATCACCGGCGCCTGGGTGGCGCTGCACGACTGCATCCAATGGATGAAGCTCCGCGACATGGTAAAGGACGGCGTTCTCCGCGACCACGTGGCCGCCATCTCCTGCGGCCTTTACAACGGCACGCCCGTCCTCGATCTCGACTACCTCGAGGATTCGAACGCGGACGCGGATTCCAATTTCGTCATGACGGGCCAGGGCGGCATCGTCGAGGTCCAGGGCACGGCGGAGACGACCGCGTTCAGCCAGGAAAGCTTCGACGCGTTGATGGGGCTCGCACGCAAAGGCATCGCCGAGCTGATCGAGCTGCAGAAACTAACGGTGGCGTAATCGGTTGAGGTTCTGTGCCACACAAGCCATAGACCGACGCCATGGAAAAACCGGACATCCTCGAAGCGGTAATCTACGCGAGCGACCTTCCCGCCGCAGAAGCTTTCTACACGCGCCTTCTCGGGGTCGCGCCACATGCAAAGCTCGATGGCCGTCACATCTTCTATAAGCTTTCGCACGGGATGCTTCTGATCTTCGATCCGGCCGTAACGCGGACGCCGCCCGACGGCCCGCTCCCCGTACCGCCCCACGGCGCCGAAGGCCAAGGCCACGTGTGCTTTGCGGCACGCGGCGCGGACGAGATCCAGGCCTGGCGCCAGCGCCTCTCCGCCATGGACGTCGCGATCGAATCCGATTTCGAGTGGCCCCAGGGCGGCCGCTCCATCTATTTCCGCGATCCGGCCGGCAACTCGATCGAGATCGCAGAACCGCGCATTTGGGGTTTCTGACGCATGACCAAGCTGACCTCCGGCACCCGCCTCGTCGTCGCCAGCCACAACCCGGGCAAGGTTTGGGAGATCAAGGAGCTGATCGCGCCCTTCGGCCTCCAGGCCGTTTCCGCCGGCGACCTCGGCCTCGCCGAGCCCGAGGAAACGGAAAGCACCTTCGAAGGCAACGCCACCATCAAAGCCGTCGCCGCCGCGAAAGCTTCGGGCCTGCCGTCGCTCGCCGACGATTCCGGTATCGAGGTCGACGCACTCGACGGCGCACCCGGCGTCTACTCCGCCGACTGGGCCATGCCCGGAAAGGATTTCGGCCGCGCGATGCAGCGCGTGCACGACGCCCTCGAAGAGCGGGGCGCCTGGTCCGGCGCCCCGCCCAAGGCGAATTTCATTTCCGTGCTCTGCCTCGCCTGGCCGACGGGAGAAACGCAGCTGTTCCGCGGCCGCGTCGACGGCACGCTCGTCTGGCCACCACGTGGCGGCAACGGCTTCGGCTTCGATCCGATGTTCGCGCCCGAAGGCGGCGCCGAGACGTTCGGCGAGATGGATCCTGCGCAGAAGAACGCCATCTCCCACCGCACGCGCGCCTTCGCCGCATTCAGGCGCGAGTGCCTGGAGGGCATCGCAGCCGAGCCCGTACGCCCGAAAGAGGGCCGCGATCTCGAAGGCCTCGAAGCCGCCGCTCGCAATCTCTCGACCCAAGCCGAGCTTGCCCGCTTCGTCGCCGCCTTGCGCGAGGACCTCGCAACCAACGGCGCCGACTGGCCCGCGCCCAACCTCGCAAGCTTCCTCGGCGCACTGGAACAGGCCGCCGCAACGGCCGACGCACCGGAAGCCGAGCCCCGCTGGCGCACGCTGGCGCGTGCACTCCTCGCAGCCAGCCGATGACGCCGCGTCCGCAAGCTCCCTCTTCAGCCGACGACGGCTCGCCGGGCTTCGGCGTCTACATTCACTGGCCGTTCTGCGCGCAGAAATGTCCTTACTGCGACTTCAACAGCCATGTCCGCTTCGGCGGCTGGGACGAGCCGCGCTACCTCACCGCCTACAAACGCGAACTCGACCACATCGCCGGTCTCATCGCCGCTTCCCCCACCGTCACCTCGATCTTTTTCGGCGGCGGCACGCCCTCCCTCATGCAGCCCGCCACCGTCGCCGCGATCCTCGATCACATCGCGAGCCTCTGGCCCGTGTCGCCCGGCGCCGAAATCACGCTCGAAGCCAACCCCGGCAGCGTCGAAGCCGGCCGCTTCGCGGGCTATCGGACAGCCGGCGTCAACCGCGTTTCCATCGGCGTGCAATCGCTCCGCGACGAAGATCTGAAGCGCCTCGGCCGCATCCACTCGGTCGCAGAGGCCAAAGCCGCCGTCGCCCTCGCCCACAAGACTTTCGACCGCGTCTCCTTCGACCTCATCTACGCCCGCCCGCATCAGACGCCCTCCGACTGGCGGACGGAGCTTGCCGAAGCGCTCAGCCTAGCCGGCCGTCATCTCTCGCTCTACCAGCTCACCATCGAGCCCGAGACACCCTTCGCGGCCCTCTATGCAAAAGGCCGCCTCGCGATTCCCGCGGCCGAAGCCGCCCACGACCTCTACGAGGTGACGCAGGATCTCACCGCCAGAGCGGGCCTGCCTCAATACGAGATCTCGAACCACGCGGCCCCAGGCGAGCAGAGCCGTCACAACCTCACCTACTGGCGCTATGGCACCTACGCGGGCATCGGCCCCGGCGCGCATGGGCGCATCGCCACGCCGGAAGCCCTCCTCGCCACCGAGACCGAGCGCAACCCCGAGCGGTGGCTGGAAAACGTGGAGCAGGCCGGCCACGGCCTCGCGGCAATCGAAGCCGTCCCGCCCGCCGCCCAAGCCGACGAAATGCTGCTGATGGGCCTCCGCCTCTCCGAAGGTGTGGATCTCGACCGTCTTGCCCACATCAGCGGCCTCGCCCCGAGCGCCGCCCGTCTCCGGAAACTCTCCGAGCAAGGGCTGATCGAGCAGGTCCCGGCTCCCGCGTCGCCGGATCTCGAACCCGGCCTCGATGAAATCCGCGCCTGCCTCGGCCCCGGCCTCGCCCCTGCCGCGAGAGAAAAAGCGCCGCGCCTGGGCCGTATCCGCGCCACAGGCGAAGGCCGCTTCATCCTGAACCACCTCGTGCTGGAGCTCACGTCGGGGCTGGAAACCGCGCATCGAGCCCAATAAAAAACACCACCCTCGCTGCGTCCTGTCCGCAATAGACAAGCGGGCCGCCAAACACTAAGCACGCCCGAACCTCTCGCACGGAGCATCACCGATCATGATCAGGCGGCTGTACGACTGGACGATGGATCTGGCCCGCCACGGCCGCGCGAAGCATGCGCTGTTCTGTATCTCCTTCGTCGAAAGCTCGTTCTTCCCCATCCCGCCGGACGTGATGCTGATCCCGATGGTGATCGCCAACCGCGCCAAGGCATGGCTCTATGCCTCCATCGCGACGCTGGGCTCCGTGCTCGGCGGCGTCGCCGGCTACATCATCGGCTACTTCCTGTTCGAGCAGATCGGCCTGCCGATCCTCGATCTCTACGGCAAGGCTGACAAGGTCGCGGAATTCTCCGCCTGGTTCAATGACTGGAGCATTTGGATCCTGATCGTGCTCGGCGGTCTCACGCCCTTCCCCTACAAGGTCCTCACCATCACCGCCGGCGTCACGGCGATGCCGATCCTGCCGTTCATCCTCGCCAGCATCGCCGCCCGCGCGTCCCGCTTCTTCCTCGTCGCGGGCCTGCTGTACTATTTCGGCCCGCCGATCCGCGAGTTCATCGAGCGCCGCCTCACGTTGGTCACCACCGTCTTCGTAGCGCTCCTCGTCGGCGGGTTCGCCGTGGTGAAGTTCGCGTTTTAGACCATGATCGCTTCAGGCCCTATCAGCCTGAAGCGTGAATCATCGGTCTCACCAAAGAGATAGAGCGTGATCCCGATTCAATCGAAAATGATCACGCGCTAACGGTGCTGCACCCGCCCGCGAAAAGGTGGCGAGCTACGCCTTCGCCACAATAGACAAACCCCACGGCCCCCACTAATGACGCGCGATCTCCCTCCAGGGAACGCGGGGCATGAAACGTCTCTACGACTGGATGATGGCCAAGGCGCGCGACGAGCGCGCACCGCAAGCCCTGTTTTGGGTGGCGTTCATCGAGAGCTCGTTCTTCCCCATCCCGCCGGACGTGATGCTGGTCCCGATGGTGCTCGCCGACCGGCTCAAGGCTTGGTGGTACGCAAGCATCGCGACCATCGGCTCCGTGATCGGCGGCCTTGCCGGCTACGCGATCGGCTATTTCCTGTTCGACCGGGTCGGCCGTCCGATCCTCGAGTTCTACGGAAAGGCCGGCAGCTTCGGAGAATTCCAGAGCTGGTTCAACGAATGGGGCGTCTGGATCCTGATCATCAAAGGCATGACGCCGTTCCCCTACAAGGTGCTCACGATCACTGCCGGCGTCACCGCCATGCCGCTCGGCGAATTCATCCTCGCCAGCATTCTTGCTCGTGCCATGCGCTTTTATCTGGTAGCGGGCCTTCTATATGCCTTCGGCGAGCCGGTCCGCCGGTTCGTCGAAAAGCGCCTGAGCCTCGTAACCACGCTCTTCATCGTCGCGTTGGTTTTGGGCTTCGTCTCGGTTAAGTATCTGTTCTAGCCGAAAGAAGAGACGCCACCTTGAGTAACGTTCGCATGCTGACACCCGAAGCACCCGAAAAGACGACCGCCTACCGGGTCGGCGGCGCCACGCTCTTTTTTGCAGCTGGCGTCATTCTCGTCGCCCTCGCCTTCGAGCACCTCGGCGGCTACACCCCCTGTCCGCTCTGCCTCATGCAGCGCTATGCCTACTACGCGGCGATCCCGCTTCTCTTCGTCGCCATGGCGTTGACCTCCGAGATGCCCCGCCTCGCGGCGTTCCTGTTCTTTGCCGTCGCGCTCGCATTTCTCGGCAACGCCGGTCTCGGCGTCTATCATGCTGGCGCGGAATGGAAATTCTGGCCGGGCCCGACGACGTGCGGCACGGTCCAATCGCTCCCGACGTCCGCGTCCGACCTTCTTTCGAGCCTTGCGGATAGCCGTGTCGTCCGTTGCGACGAGGCCCCGTGGACATTCGCCGGCCTCTCGTTCGCAGGCTGGAACGTCGTCGCCTCGCTCGTCGCATTCACCGGCGCGCTCAAAGCTGCCTTTCTTTCGGCAACCGCGCGCGACTGAAATACCCGCCGTTTCAAGCGCTTGAAATTATCAACAAGCGCGCTCTGCAAACCAAAAATCCAGACGCGTGAACCGCTTGCGAACTTCGCATGTGGCCGCGCCGTAGCATGTCAAGATGATTTCCACCGCAGGTCATTTTTGCGCCCTGCCGTGGCCACAGTGTCACGGCCATATGAGTCCATACGCGGAACGCAAATGGAACAGCGTGAGTGTCAGCGGACCGCGGAGGGAGGGAAATGTGGACGTACGGGAAGCTCCGGGAGGGTGTCCCGCACGAAACTGCCGAAGCGCTCTTTGTGTCGGAGAAAGGGGCAAGTGAGTTGGCCCAGGATCGACGGAAGCAGACGGCCTCGGTGTTTTCCACAGCAGAGCAACCATTCCCTTGGAACCGAATGCGTAAGCGTTGCGTCAGTTGCGTACCGAGTAGCGTTGTTGCGTTGAGTAAGCGTGAGTTGAGTACCGAGTTCTTGCGTACCGAAGTTCCGCGTAGCGTTGCGTTGGCGTACCCCCAAAAGTCCCCCAAAGACACGCTGAAACGCGTGTTCGAAAGAATGCAGCGAACCGCTCGGACACAGAAGTCCATGCGTTTGGCCGAGCGGTTCGCACCCCGGAATTCTCCAGTTCAGCGTCTCCGGCAGAAAGGATCCAGCGTCTCGCTCAACTGAGCGACGGATCCTGCTCGTTCCGGTCGTCGCGTAAGAGTGAGTGAAGTCGATGCGTTTGGAAGAAAGTCACTGGCGTTCGCTGCACGATGCTGTCGGCGTCGTCCTCGCAGCCACGAAAGACGGCCTTCGCGACGAGGTTGCTGTCCCGGTCGCGAAGAAATCGCAGGAACGCGCGGGATATCGGCCGATCTCCCGCACGAAGCAATAGTCGGCCACGAAATTCGGAGGCTCGCAAAGGCCTCCAACGAGAAGGCAAGCATACCGGGCACCTGACGATCAGTCCCAGTTGGTGTCACATGGACCGGTACATGCGTAGTGGCACTGAAGCGAACCGGTGTGCTTGCCCCCCAGCGTTTGAGTCACAGTAAATTGAGGAGCGACCCAATGGTTCCCGAGCACGTCAATCCGATCGAATGGCATCAGGCCGTCGGCATTGCGCGCCAGTCCTGCGCTCGCTTTTTCCGCGATGGCGGAACGGCACGCGACGCGATGCGCGCATTCGGCGCCGAAGTCGCGGCGGATACGAAGAACGCTGCCGATTGGGGCAAGGCCGTCGAGGCGATCGCACGTGTCCTCTGTGCGAAGCCCGAGAAGCGCGCGGCCTGACCACAAGCCCCGCTGACGCAAAGTCGCTGGACCTTCCAATCCAGGCCCCGGCAACGGGGCCTTTTTTGCGCCCGCCCGCTTCGGGGAGGCGCGTCGCGGAGACTGAAAAGACTTACGGTTCGAGCTCCGTATCCCAGTAGAGATAATCGAGCCAGCTCTCGTGCAGGTAGTTCGGCGGAAACAGCCGCCCGTTCCTGTGTAGCTCGAACACCGTCGGCCGATACGGCATCTGGTGCGGCCGCATCTCGATATCCCACGGCATCTCCGCACCCTTCCTGAGGTTACAGGGCGCGCACGCCGTCACCACGTTGTCCCAACGGGTCAACCCGCCGCGCGAGCGCGGGATCAGATGATCGAACGTGAGATCGTCCCGCACGCCGCAGTACTGGCACGTGAAGCGATCGCGCAGGAACACGTTGAAGCGCGTGAACGCGGGATACAGCGCGGGTTTGACGTAGGTTTTGAGAGAGACGACGGAGGGAAGCTGCATCTCGAAGCTCGTCGAGCGAACGGTGCGCTCATACTCCGAGACGATGTTGACGCGATCCAGAAAGACAGCCTTCACCGACTCCTGCCAGCTCCAGAGCGACAATGGGTAGTAGCTCAGGGGCCGGAAGTCGGCGTTGAGAACCAGTGCCGGAAACGAGTCCGGCTTGGCAGCATGAGCATTCACGAGGCTGCTTCCAGTCGGTTCGCGTCGAATCGGAGGTTCCCCTCCGATATCGGGTGCGGATACTAGCGACGCATGACAGCTCTGTGAAGAACCCCTGTTTGCGGGGAACTTTCCGCGTCGTATCAGTCAGATGACCCAATTTATACGCGTCGGCGGTGCCGATGGATCGCACGCCTATCGCAAAACGCGCCGGTGCGCGTAGAACGCCCAGAGAAGGTGCGCGGCAACGCCACGCCACGGCCGCCAGCGCTCGGCAAGCTCCGCCAGTTCGCGCGCACTCGGCCGCGTTTCGAAAGCGAAGGCCTGTTGCGCGGCAATCTGGAGCGCCAGGTCTCCGGAAGCAAAACCATCCGGCCGGCCGAGGCAAAACAGCAGATAGATGTCCGCCGTCCATGGTCCGATACCGCTGACGCCGACGAGCGCATCGAAAAGGTCTGCGTCCGGCACATCGGCGTCGAGCACCAGCACGCCGCTTTGAATCGCACTGGCCGCCGCCCGCAATGTCCGCATCTTTCCCTGCGAGAGCCCTGCGGCGCGCAACGTCGCATCGTCCTGCGCGAGCAGCGTCTCCGCATCGAACGGCGTCACCGCGCGCGACGTGCGCCCCCAGATCGCGGCCGCGCTCGCCGTCGAAAGCTGTTGGCCGACGACGATGCGCGCGAGCCCTTCGAAACCCGGCGCGTGACGCCGCAGCACAGGATCGCCAATCGTGTCGTGTACGCGCCGCATCACCGGGCACAGCCGCCGCAACGCCACGGCGCCCGCTCGAATGTCGCGCGCGCTTTCGAGCGTCGCGCCAACGCGCACCCTCGGTGTCGAAGGCGTCCTATTCGCCATCCTACCGACGCTCCCGCTTTTCGCAGATGGTCTCTCGAAGTAGTCTCGGCCTATGAAATTGACAACCTCCACGCGCCGCTGGCCACCCCCCGAGCTTCCGCGAAGACCGGAGGGAGACGAAGCAGCGCACGGCGAGGCGCGTCCCGTATTCCGCTTCGCACCGAGCCCGAACGGCCCGCTCCACCTCGGTCACGCGCTCTCCGCAGTGCTCAACTTCGACATGGCGAACCGCCTTGGCGGCCGCTTCCTCGTCCGCATCGAAGACATCGACCTCGCCCGCACGCGCGAAGAGCACGTCACCAGTATTTTCGACGATCTCGCGTGGCTCGGTTTGAACTGGGAAGAGCCGGTGCTGCGCCAAAGCGAACACTTCGCAACCTATCAGGCCGCCGCCCATACGCTTCTCAAGCTCGGCCTGCTCTACCCTTGCTTCGCCACACGGGGAGAAATCGCCGACTCCGCGAAACATGCACCCAACGCGCGCGACCCCGACGGCGCCCCGCTCTACCCTGGCCTCCACAAACGCCTCGCGAAAGAGGAGATCGCAGACCGCGTCGCCCGCAACGAGCCGTTCGCGCTGCGCCTCGACATGGATCAATCCCTCGACGTCCTCGAACGCATGACCGGGTCGCGCCGCGTCACGTTCACCGAGCTCGCAGACGACGGAACGCCGGAAGAGATCGAGACGGACCCTGCCCTCTGGGGAGACGCGGTCATCGTGCGCAAGGACACCCCGGCGAGCTACCACTTGGCGTGCGTCGTCGACGATGCGCGCCAGCGCATCACCCATGTGGTCCGCGGCCGGGATCTCTATGCGGCGACAGGATTGCACCGCCTCCTGCAAGTTCTCCTCGGCGTTCGACCGCCGATTTATCGTCATCACAGGTTGCTGATCGGCCCCGACGGCCGCAAGCTCGCGAAAAGCGGCGGCGCCCGCGCATTGGCGGAGCTTCGGAAAGAAGGGTTCGGCGCCGCGGAGGTGA
Source organism: Hyphomicrobium sp. (assembly GCA_035445405.1). Classification (GTDB taxonomy): domain Bacteria; phylum Pseudomonadota; class Alphaproteobacteria; order Rhizobiales; family Hyphomicrobiaceae; genus Hyphomicrobium_C. The sequence continues at coordinate 4,894 of DAOMQQ010000056.1, read as the reverse complement.
GAGCCCGTGTGGGCCTTGGGCACCAACGGGCCGGCATTCCGGCGACTGACGGCGCATAAACCAATAAATCCGATGGCCGCCCATCGGCTTATCGCTTACGCTTAATTCGTGGATTTTCCCGACATCGAAGCCAGTTAGTGAGCTTGTTAGGTGAAAAAGCCGCGGAAACCCAAACCGAAGGCCAAACGCCGTGCGTCAAGCTCGGCGGCCGCGCCGCGGCGTGCCTTTGCGCCGACGGCGCACACGCGGCTCGCAGGCCGGGCACGGGGAGGACAAGCGCTCGCGTCCGCACGTCGCCGGTTCTCGGCAATGCAGGTTTCCGCACGCCGCGGTCTGTCGGGGTTGGCGAGCTTCAAGGCACACGTCTCGCCTGGCGATCTTCGCGCACGGCTCGATCACTGGCGCACCGCCTCGCGCGCGATCGCGCTGCCCTACTCGCGCGACGAGCGCCAGATCCTGCTGCTTCTGTTCCTGCCGGTTCTCCTCGTGGCGTCGGCCATCGTCGTGCATCAATCCATGCGCACGCTCTATGCCTACGTCACGCTCGCCGCGACGCACGGGCCCGGCCAGGAGGTGACATCCCTCCGCCCCGAGATCGCGAAAACCGCCCTCCCGCCCGCGGCGGAAGTGACGGAGCCGAGCACCCGCGCATCGATCGCCCGCGAGACGGCCATGCCGGCAACGCCATTGCACCCGCTTGCCGGCGCGTCACCGGCCTTGGTCCCGAGCCTATCGCCGCCGGCGATCCGGGCCGCCGCCTCGGCAGAGCCCGCCAACGCACGCCCGGTGAGCACGCCCGGCCACCTCTCGCCATCGGCCGATGAGGTGGCCACCCTGCCGGAAACCATCGCACCCGCCGCAGACACACCTCCAACCGATGTTGTCGCCTCGCTCGCCTTGCCGGCCCCAGCGCCGACGATCCCGCTCGGCCAGCCTCGCATCGCGCCTCAGCCCATCGAAACCTTTGAAGCAAACGAGTGGGGACAGCCGATCCTGCCGGGCATCTGCACGGTTGCAGACGCGGAACGGAACGCTCCCCTCGCCACCAGTGCCCTGCCCGTCAGCACCGGTGCGCCGCTCTCGCTCAGCCCCGAAGCCTTCGGCCTCCGCCTGGCCGAGGCCGCCGAAGCTCAGACGGCTGGCTTCGTCGTCTATGACGACGCCTATCGCAGCATCGCCTATCCCATGGGCGATGTGCATCACATGTTCGGCGTCTGCACCGATGTCGTCGTCCGCGCCTACCGCACGCTGGGGATCGACCTGCAGGCGCTCGTCCACCAGACCCGTTCGGGCCGCGGCGACCGCAACATCGACCACCGCCGCACCGAGGTGCTGCGCCGCTTCTTCGCGGTCCACGGCGAAAGCCTTCCCATTTCCTCGTTCGCCGAGGATTACCGCCCTGGCGACATCGTGACGTATCATCGGCCGCAGAACAGAGGCTCACGATCCCACATCGCGGTCGTCTCCTCGGAGATCGCGCCCTCCGGCCGTCCGATGATCGTGCACAATCGCGGCTGGGGCCCGCAGCTCGAAGACGCGCTCTTCGTCGACCGGATCACCGGCCACTATCGCTACCGCGGCCCGACCCCGGTGCAGGAAGCCGCTGCAAATCCGTCCCCGGCAGGCGGCATCACAGCGGCCGCTCTCCCGGTTTCTCTCCCCGCTCCCGCCAATTGAGCGGGCTGCATTTTTCATCTCATGAAAATGAAATGGGAGTCCCTGCAACTCGCCAGGGTCATAAACTGTAAACCAATCATTTCCGCCCGGCATCCTTGAAAAAGCGCCTACGAAACATAAAAAATACTAGCAACACGCTTGCCTAAGGCAGCGAATAAGCTCAGCTTTCATGGATGAGGAAAATGCCGAAATGGATCGGCATCTCGGGTTTGCGTACGCAACTGACTTTCACGTCGAATTCCAGCGCGCGCGGAAAACCGAAAATGCCCAGCTTCCGGATGACCTCCTCCAACCCGTTTTGGTTCGAGGATCTCGTGTTCCTCGTGATGGACGAAAGCCGTCGCCTGCCGGAACGCGCTTCAGCCGCTTTTGCGCGGGCCCGCCGCACCGTGGAAGCCGGCGCCGCCGCCGTCGTGCGCATGAAGCCGCTCGTGGTGCGCCAGACTAGCGCGCCGGCCAAGGCTGTCCCCGTCGCCGCCGCCGTCGTCAGGACGCCCGCCGTCGCCCGCATCGAAGCCGACCTGCTGGACGAGCCGCTGTCGTGGGCGCTGGCCACGGAACCGCTGGTGAGCGGCGTCAAAGGCGTCGAAAGAGCCGTGGAGCTGCACGAGAAGGCACGCGAGCAACTTGGCGCGATCACCTACGTGCTCGACCGCATGCGGGACGAACTGAGTCCGGCGCTCACCCAGACCCGGCTGGAGCAAAAGGCGGCTGTCGACGACGCCGCGCTCCGGCTCGACACCTCGATCGAAGCGCTCCTTGCTCTGTCGCGCAAAAACGCCGCGACCCGCCCCAAGGACCGGATCCTGACCGCCGCTTGATGCCGCGTCGGCCGGCCCGAACGCGCTCTACGGCCCCTCAGGTGGCGGAACCGCCTGAGCGGGATCGAGCACGTGCCCGCCGAATGTCTGCAGCTCCAGCACCGCGATTGCCCGCTCGGAGAGCCCATCCGGCCGAAACCTCACGTGACCGTCGACACCTGTGAACCCCGCGGGGCGCGTCAGGGCCCCGGCCGTGAACCGCTGCCCGGGCTCGGCTGCAGAGAGCGTGAGGGCAACGCTCAAGGCGTCATACGCCAGGCTCGAAAGCCGCACAGGCGGCTGGCCAAACGTCCGTGAGAACCTCTGCACGTAATCGCGCCAGCCGTGAGGATCGGGCCCGGGATACCAGCCGCGCACGAACGCCTGCGCGCGCCCCGCGTTCGGATAATCCCAGCCGCCCGTGCCGAATAGCTGCACCGCGTCGCTCCGGATGCCCGAATACGTAAGGATCGGGTCGATCTGTGGCAGCACCTCCGCGCCGCCCGCAACCAGCAGCGTATCGACAGGCGCCACCGTATCCGCGCTCTGCCTGAGGCCATCGGCCAGCATCCTGACCGGCTCGAGCATCGCGTTCGCGGCCAGCGGATAGCGCGTCACCACCGCGACAGAACCACCGTGGCGCTGCACCGCGCGATGGAGGGCCGGCTCGATCACCCGCCCATATCCGTCGTCGGGCACCAGCGCGGCGAAGCGGCGCTTACCCCGCGTCGCGGCATAGGCCACGATCCGCTCTACCTCCTGCTCGGGCAGGATGCTCATGAGATAGACGCCGGGTCCCGCCGCACGTCGGTCGTTGGAGAACGAGAGCACCGGGACATTGGCTTGGCGCGCCACCGGAGCAACCGCGACAGTCGCTTCCGCCGTGAGCGGGCCGACCAGGATCTCGGCCCCCTCGCCGATCGCGTCCGCCGCCGCCTGCGCCGCGCCGTGGGCCGTCCCTTGATCGTCCTTCACGATGAGTTGGACGAGCGGCGTATCGAGCTCGAAAAGCGCGAGCTCCGCGCCCTGCTTCATTCCGCGCGCCGTCTCCGCCTGCGGGCCGAAGCCGGAAAGCGGCAGCAACATGCCGATGCGCACCGGCTTCTGCGGCCGCCCGTTGCCGACCGGCGCCACGCCGGCGCCGTCCGTGAGACTGCTCGATCCGCCGAGATTGGCAGCGCAGCCCGCGAGCCAAAGCGAAGCCACCCCGATGGCGACGAAGCACCGCCACGCGCGCGCCTTTGCGGCGCGAGCCGCGAGCCGACCGGGAACTGCGTTGTCAGGCCGAATGGAGGGCGGCCGGCAAGAATCGATCGTCACGCAGAAAACACCATTGGTCTTTCGGAGATCGCACGTGAGAAGCCAAACCTGGCAACGAGGTTGGGAAGTTTTCGTTACAGCTCGAAGACACCTGGGTGAAGCAAATTGTGCCACCCCCCGAAATATGCCTTGGATCTTTCACGGCAAAAGGGTGAAAACGTGATCCGCGCGAAGGTCGGCGAACACCGCCGGGAGCCGGCACAGCCCACCGTTAACCAGAGCTGACGACATGCCCGACGATACGCGGGAGACCGAAACGGCAGCCTCCTCGACGACCGCGAACCGGGTGGTCTTCGAAATCGAGCGCCAGTTCGCGCAGCCCCTTGCTCCCGGGCTCTACCTTGTCGCGACACCCATCGGCCATCTGGCCGATCTGTCGTTGCGCGCCATCGCAACGCTCGCCCGCGCCGATATCGTCTACTGCGAGGATACGCGTCACAGCCGGACCCTCCTCGCCCATTACGCGATCCGCGCGAACCTGCGTCCCTATCACGAGCACAACGCCGAAACGGAGCGTCCGCGCATCATGAGGGAGCTGGCGGCCGGCCGTGCCGTGGCCCTGATCAGCGACGCAGGCACACCCCTGATTTCCGACCCGGGCTTCAAGCTCGTCCGGGACGCCGCCGCCGAAGGATACGCCGTGACGGCCGTGCCCGGCCCGTCGGCGACCCTCACAGCCCTCACCGTGGCCGGGCTCCCCACCGACGCGTTCTTCTTCGCGGGCTTCCTGCCCCCCAAGGAAGGCGCCCGGAAAGCCCGCATCGGGGAACTGGCCGCCGTCCCCGGCACGCTCGTCGTTTTCGAAGCCCCGACCCGAGCCGCCGCAACGCTCGCGGACCTTGCCGATCGGCTCGGCAACCGCGAAGCCGTGCTCGCCCGCGAGCTCACCAAACTCCACGAGGAGGTTCGCCGCGGCACGCTCGCCGAGCTCGCCGAAAAGGCGCAAAGCGACCCGCCCAAGGGGGAAGTCGTCATCGTGGTCGGCCCCCCGTCCGACGAGGAGGCGAGCGACGCGATGATTGCCGAGCGCCTTGCCCCCGCACTCGAAACCCTGAGCCTCCGCGACGCCACCAAGATGGTGGCCGACACGCTGAAGG
>DAOMQQ010000055.1:0-14065 GCA_035445405.1 Hyphomicrobium sp. | reverse complement strand
CGCCGATGGTGTAGGTGCCGAAGTGGAAGATGGAGGCGGCGAGCACCGCGCTCGCATGACCGTCGCGGACGCCTTCCACGAGATGGTCGAGATTTCCGACGCCGCCTGAGGCGATGACCGGAACAGGCACCGCATCCGAGACGGCGCGCGTCAACGCGATATCGAAACCGGCCTTGGTGCCGTCGCGGTCCATCGACGTCAGCAGGATTTCGCCCGCACCGAGGGCTACGACCTCTTTCGCGTACTCGATGGCGTCGATGCCGGTCGGCTTGCGTCCCCCGTGGGTGAAGATCTCCCAGCGCGGCGGCTCGCCTTCCTCCGACACGCGCTTGGCGTCGATGGCGACGACGATGCATTGCGCGCCGAACTTCTCGGACGCCTCCCGCACGAACTCGCGGTTGAAGACGGCCGCGGTGTTGATCGAGACCTTGTCGGCTCCCGCTTCGAGGAGCTTTCGGATGTCGTCCACGGTGCGCACGCCGCCGCCGACGGTCAGCGGCATGAAGCAGCGCTCGGCCGTGCGCTCGACGACATCGAAGATCACGTCGCGCGCTTCGTGCGAAGCGGTGATGTCGAGGAAACACAGCTCATCGGCACCGGCGGCGTCATAGGCGGCGGCCGCTTCCACGGGATCGCCCGCGTCCACCAGATCCACGAAGTTCACGCCTTTGACGACGCGGCCGTCTTTCACGTCGAGACAGGGGATGATGCGGATTTTCAGCATGGTGTCTTTGCTCATGTCCCGACCGGATCGGCATCTTATTTTCGCGTTCCGGGTATCATAGTCTCCGCACCCGCCACAAGGACATGGGTGCAGCATGATCGTGACCGCTTCGAGCGACTGGATGGTTCTTCTGATCCTCGCCGGTGCACTCTCCGTGCTCGCAACCGTCATCATCCGGAGGCGGCGCAGAAAAAAACGCGGAAGCCAGCATTCCAACACCCAGGACGGAAGCTCCGCCCATTACACAGGCGGTGGAGGAGAAGGGCCTTCACACGCCCGCAAATCGGACCCGTCGCCCAGCTCGGAGTGCGACGACAGCGGCAGCGGATCCGGCGGTGGCGGTTCGGATGGCGGCGGTGGAGGAGGTGGCGACTAGAGCCGCCGCGTGGGCCTCACGCCGCGGCAAGCAGCGCCAACGCTTCCTTGGGGTCGATGCGCCCGTCGTACAGCGCGCGCCCCGTGATTGCGCCTTCCAGGATGCCGTACTCCGGCGTCAGCAGTGCTTTCACATCCTCGATGGACGCGAGACCGCCGGAGGCCACGACCGGGATCGAGACGGCGCGCGCCAGCTCGGCCGTCGCCGGCAGATTGAGACCCGTGAGCACGCCGTCGCGGTCGATGTCGGTGTAGATGATCGCCGCCACGCCCGCGTCCTCGAAGCGGCGCGCGAGATCGACGGCCGTCAGCTCCGACGTTTCCGCCCAGCCTTCGACGGCCACCTTGCCACCGCGCGCATCGATGCCGACGGCCACGCGGCCGGGGAAGCTCTTGCAGGCCTCGCGGACGAGATCCGGATCGCGCACCGCGGCCGTGCCGAGAATGACGCGGCGGATGCCGCGCGCGAGCCACGTCTCGATAGTCGCAAGGTCGCGGATGCCGCCGCCGAGCTGCACGGGCATCGTCGTCGCCTTCAGGATCGCGCTCACCGCGTCGGCATTGACGGGCCGGCCCGCGAATGCGCCGTTCAAATCGACGATATGGAGATACTTGAAGCCCTGACGCTCGAAGGTCTGGGCCTGGTCCACCGGATCGTCGTTGAAGACCGTCGCCTCGCTCATTTCGCCGAGCTTGAGGCGAACACACTTGCCATCCTTGAGATCGATGGCCGGAAATAAGATCACGCTAGGGCCCCCTCGTCCTTGCCTTCGTGGGGCGGCTCGCTCCGCCATATGTTTGCTATGGTTTTGCCCGATCAATAGAGTTTGTCGCCGAGCGTCAAGTCCGTGTGTTCACATATGCAGGCCGTTTCTCACGCGTTATCGCCGCAGGCCGAGGCCCGCAGCCCCCTCACCGAGGACCACGCGATCGAAATCTGGATCGCCCGCTGGCTCAGGGTCCGCCGCGTCGATCTCGTTCGCCGATACGGCTGCGACGCGCGTCGGCTCTACGAAATCTGGCAGGAGGAGCGCTTCGCGGGGAGCCGCGACAAGGCCCTCGAAGCCTTCGCTGCGCGCTTTCCCTCGCTCGTCGACCGCATCGATCCGGGACCGCACGTCCGCATTTCGCGCACGCCGCACCCCGATCAGCTTCCTCTCTTCGATTGAGCAAACACGCCTAGCGCGTTGACGCTGCGCCCATATCCCGCGCGCGCTCGTGTTGCGGACATGCCCGTCATGCGCGCTCCGTTCGCCACTGTCTCTCCATGGCCGCACCGTGATGAGAACAAAATTCGAACGGACTCTAGACGCACACAGCGACTCATGACACGTTCTCTCTACGTTCTCACCGCGTCACTCCCCTCCTCCACCGCCCACGGAGAGCCCCTCATGCGCACCTATCTCATCTCTTACGATCTCGCGAAGCCCCACCTCATCAAGCACGTCGTCGCCCAGGCGATCATGGCTGCCGGCCAGAGCTGGGCCCGCCCGCTCGAGCAGACCTGGTATGTGCGCTCGGAGGAGAGCGAGGAAGCGATCGAGGCGAAGCTGATGCGCATCCTCGAAGCCGAGGACGGCCTCCTGATCCAGCGCGTAAAGGACGATGCGGTGCTGACCAACACCTCGATCCGCTGGTTCAAGCAGCGTCAGGCCGGCATCGAGGCTGGTGGCGACACCAACATCATCGCGTTTCCGACGCCGCCTCCGGGCACGCCCAACGAGCCGGAACTCCCGTTCGCGAAAGCGTCCTGAGCACAGAGCTTGGCGAGTGGCGCGGGGTTTTCCCCATCTCTCCCCGCCCCCACCCCGATGTCCGCTCGCCCGGAAGGGAGGCTCACCGCCTCCCTTTTTTCTTGTCCGCAGCGGTGGCCGGTAAAAAATGTCGGCTCGACCGGCTGCGGTTCGTCGTTCGGGTGAGCGGACGCTATCGGGGTGGGGGCGGCAGCTCAGATCTGGGAAAGATCCATGCGCTACACGATCCTGGTGAAGGCGACGGCGGACAGCGAAGCGGGCGTTATGCCGACTGCGGAGGGGATTGCCGAAATGGCGGCCTTTCACGAGGAGCTGCAGGCGGCCGGCGCGCTGGTCGATGCCAACGGATTGATGGCAACCTCGCACGGCTACAAGCTCGCTTACGCCGGCGGCAAACGGATCGTGACGGATGGGCCGTTCACGGAATCCAAGGAGATCATCGCCGGCTTCACGATCATCGAGGTCGCGACGCCGGACGAGGCAATCGGTTGGCTGAAGCGCTTTCCGAACCCGTATTACGGCAGGGATGGCGAGGTCGAGATGCGCCGTGTTTTCGAACTCGACGATCTCGGCGAAAGCGAGGGGGTGGAGCGGTTTCGCAAACTCGAAGAGCAGCGGAAGAGCGGCGCATAGCGGTGCCTCAGCACGCGGCACGCTACCGCTTCAGAAATTCGCTCGCGGTGAACAGCGAGACGAAGGGAATGCCGGCGTCGGCGTAGAGCTTCGCCGCACCTTCCTCGCGATCGAGGATGGAGATCACGAGCGACATCGTGGCGCCGGCAGCCTTGAGCGCCTCGACGGCCTTCATCGCCGAACCGCCGGTCGTCGTCACATCCTCGACGATGGCGACGCGCCTGCCCGACACGTCGGAGAGGCCGTCGATCAGCTTTTTCGTGCCGTGGTCCTTCACCGTCTTGCGGACGAAAAAGCCCGGCAGCGGGCGGCCCGCCCGGCGGCTCACGATGGACACGGGCGTGATCAGCGGGACGGCGCCCATTTCGAGCCCGCCCACGATGTCGGCGTCGGTTTCGGCGATGCGCGCATGGATCAGCTCGGCCAGAAGCTCCGCGCCCTCGGGGTCGAACATGGTGGGCTTCATATCGAAATAGTGGTCGCTCTCCTTGCCGGAGGCGAGCACGACGTGGCCCTTCACGAACGACTTCGTGCGGACGATTTCATAGAGGCGCGCGCGCGCGTCGGTGGTTTCGGTCATGATCATGGGCCCCGCCTTGGACGATGGCTGGTCAATAAACGGCCGACCGGCTCGCGTCCACCCGATGGAGCTGCGCGCGGCCCATTCCAAGGTGGAGAAGTGCCTTTTAAGGCTGCCAGTTCAGGAAGTTGGCGATGAGGGCGAGGCCGAGGGCCTGGCTCTTCTCGGGATGGAACTGCGTGCCCGCCACATTGCCCTTGGCGATCATGGCGGTGACGGGACCACCGTAATTCGTCTCGGCGAGAACCGCGCTCCTGTCCTCGGGGACGTAATGGTAGGAGTGCACGAAGTAGGCATGGAGCCCGTTCGCACCGGTCGGGATGCCAGCGAGCAGCGGGTGCGGGCTCAGCGCGTCGAGCGTGTTCCAGCCCATGTGCGGGATCTTGAGCATCGGATCGGACGGCTCGATCGCGCGCACCTCGCCGGCGATCCAGCCGAGACCCTCGGTCGTCTCGAACTCGCGGCCGCGGCTCGCAAGAAGCTGCATCCCTACGCAGATGCCGAGGAACGGACGGCCGCGCGCGTGTACGGCCTCGTCGAGCGCATCATGCATGCCGGAAACGGCTTCGAGCCCGCGGCGGCAATCGGCGAATGCGCCGACACCCGGCAGAACCACTCGATCCGCCGATCTCACGTCCTCGGCGCGTGCGCTGACCACGATCTCGGCGTCCGCTCCCGATTCACGTGAAGCACGCTCGAAGGCTTTCGCTGCCGAGTGGAGGTTCCCGGAGCCGTAATCGATGATGACAACACGCTGCATGGAGGGGTCAGTTTCCGATCGGGGATTTGCGGATCAACCGCGAAGACAGGCGGCGAAGCAACGTTTCGGCGCGCGAGACGGATTCATGATGCGGCGCGGCGACGGCAGACGCCGGTGCCGGCGGAAACGGCTGTGGCACGGCTGCTTCCGCCACGCTCAACGTCGGAAGCCACGCCATGAAGAAGCGGCGCTCGGCTTCCTCCAGCGAGCTCCCCCCGACGCTGCCGAGTTCCTTCCAGCCCGCGCGCGCCAGCGAGGCGCGCTGCACGCTGGCCGCCTCGAAACCGGTGATCACGTTGAGAAGAATGAAGCCCCACGTGATCCATTGGCTTCCCGTCTCGATCACCTGCAACGCATGAACCAGCGCGACGGCTGCTGCGACGTACATCAAGAGGCCAACCCATTCGCGCTTCATGGCGAGATAGAGCGGGCCGAAAAAGAGCGCGCGCCAGGAGAAGCCTTCCGCCACGAAGACCAGGCGCTCGGCGCGCTCCAGCGGCAGGCCAGCGTTGTCCGCCGGCTCGTAGACTGAATACGCTTTCGAGCCCGACGGCGAACCAAAGGGCCAGATCCGGATCATCAGGCGAGCATCCCTTTCGTGGAGGGCACGCGGCCCGCCTGGCGCGGGTCAGCCGTGATCGCCGCGCGCAACGCGCGGGCGAGCCCCTTGAAGCAGGTCTCCGCGATGTGGTGGTTGTTGTCGCCGTAAAGCGTCGCGACGTGCAGCGTGATGCCCGCATTCTGGGCGAACGCCTGGAACCATTCGCGAAACAGCTCGGTGTCCATCTCGCCCACCTTGGGCTGCGAGAAGTCGACCTTCCAGACCAGGAACGGACGGCCGGACACGTCGATGGCGACGCGCGTCAACGCTTCGTCCATCGCGAGGTGCACGTCGGCATAGCGCGTGATGCCCTGCTTGTCGCCGAGCGCCTTCGCCACCGCCTGGCCGAGCACGATGCCGGTGTCCTCGGTGGTGTGATGGAAATCGATGTGCAGATCGCCCTTGGCCTCGAGCTTGATGTCGATCAGCGCGTGGCGTGCGAATTGCTCCAGCATGTGATCGAGAAAGCCGACACCGGTCGAGATCTCGTAGGAGCCCGTGCCGTCGAGATCGACGGTGGCCGAGATCTGCGTTTCCTTTGTCCTGCGGGTGATCGTCGCTTGCCGCTTCACGGGTGGTCCTCGCCGCGCCATTATTGCCTTGGAGAACCCAAGCGTCTATCAGCTTCGAGGGTCCGGTGCCAGTAGAGCCCAGAAGGGCAAACACGCACTTAAGGTCGGCCTCCCTCCCTGGAAATCAAGGTAAAATGGCTCAAATTCCGCAGAACACCGCCGAGGGCGCCTCCTGGCACGCCACCACCATCCTCACGGTGAGGAAGGATGGGCGGGTGGTGATCGCCGGCGACGGACAAGTGAGCCTTGGCGCAACGATCATCAAGGCCAATGCGCGCAAGGTGCGCCAGCTTGGCAAGGGTGGCGTGATCGCCGGTTTTGCCGGTGCAACCGCCGATGCGTTCACCTTGTTCGAACGGCTGGAAGCGAAGCTCGAGCAGTATCCTGGGCAGCTCATGCGGGCGGCCGTCGAGCTTGCCAAGGACTGGCGCACCGACCGTTTTCTGAGGCGCCTCGAAGCGATGATGATCGTGGCGGACGCCGACGTGACGCTGGTGCTCACGGGCACGGGCGACGTGCTCGAGCCCAAGGACGACGTGATGGGCATCGGCTCGGGCGGCATGTACGCGCTGGCCGCCGCGCGCGCGCTGCTCGACCAACCGCTCGACGCGGAAGCTATTGCGCGGCGCGCGATGGGCATTGCCGGCGAGATCTGCGTCTATACGAACAGCAATCTCGTGGTCGAAAGCCTGCCGTCTTCGAAGTCGTGAGGCGGGCCGCTCTCGCCGAACCAATGCGCGGAACAAACATGATCCGGAACGAGCACCTCGACCTGGCGGTGGCGCAGGGCATTCTCACGGCGGAGCAGGCCGCGCGGCTTCGTGCGCTGGCGGAAGGCGGCGCGCCGGCGGATGCGGATCGCGCGGCCGATCCCGTCACCGTCAATCCCGACGACGAGCGCTTCCGCCTCATCGGCGGGTTCAACGATATCTTCGTGACGATCGGCATCGCGCTTCTCGTCGTCGGTCTCTACACGCTTTTCAGCGCATTCCGCTTCGAACCGGGCTTCCCGGTGTTTTCCATCGTCGCGGCCTGGGGGCTCTCCGAAGTTTTCGCGCGCCGCATGCGCCTTGCGCTTCCGTCCATCGCGCTTGCGCTCATGCTTGCGCTCGGCGCGGGGTTCGGAGGCGTCGCGCTCGGGGGTTTGGTTTCGCCCGCTGTCGCGGGCGTCGTCGGCGCTCTCGCTATCCTGCTCGGCGCCGTTCTGCACGAGCGCCGGTTCGGCGTGCCCGTGAACTGGGCCATCGGCGCGGTCGCGCTGTCTTTTGCCCTCGTCTACGGCATGGGACCGCTCGCGCCGGAGCTGATCGAGCGGGCCTGGTCGTTCTTGTTCGCCCTGCTCGGGCTTGCGATCTTCGTCGTCGCGCTGCGCATCGACGCGACCGACGTCGACCGAGAGACGCGCCGGAGCGACATTGCATTTTGGCTGCATCTCGTCGCCGCGCCGATGATCGTGCACGGAACGATCCCGCTTCTGGTCGGCGCGCCCGAAGGCATGAACGTCACGCAGGCGTTTGCCGTGCTCGGCATTTATGCCGTATTGGGCCTCGTCGCGATCATCATCGACCGGCGCGCGCTTCTCGTCTCGGGTCTCCTCTACGCGGGCGTCGCGCTCGGCTATCTCTTTAACGAGAACGTCGAGACGAGCTTCGGCTCCTCGCTCACGCTGCTGGCGCTCGCCGTCATCGTGCTCGGCATCTCGGCCGGCTGGCGGACGATCCGGCGGACCCTGATCCCGCTTTTGCCGCTCGGCGCGCTTAAGCACTCAATCCCTCCGGCGCGTTGACCGGCTTCATCTGACGGATCCTTACATGACCACCTTCTCGCCGCGCGAAATCGTCTCCGAGCTCGACCGCTACATCGTCGGTCAGGGCGATGCGAAGCGCGCCGTCGCCATCGCGCTCCGGAACCGCTGGCGCCGCCAGCAGATCGAAGGCCCTCTGAAAGACGAGGTGCTGCCGAAGAACATTCTCATGATCGGCCCGACCGGCGTCGGCAAGACCGAGATCGCGCGCCGTCTCGCAAAGCTCGCAGGCGCGCCGTTCCTCAAGGTCGAAGCGACGAAGTTCACGGAAGTGGGCTACGTGGGCCGCGACGTGGAGAGCATCATCCGCGATCTCGTGGAAGTCGGGCTCGGGCTCGTACGCGAAACGAAACGCCGGGAAGTGCTTGCCCAGGCCGAGAAGAACGCGGAGGAGCGCGTGCTCGATGCCCTGGTCGGCCCCGGCGCGCAGCCTGCCACGCGCGATTCCTTCCGCAGGCGGCTCCGCGCCAACGAGCTCAACGACAAGGTCATCGAAATCCAGGTGACCGACACGGGCGGCGGCATGCCCATGCTGGACATCCCGGGCATGCCCGGCGCCTCGATGGGCGCCGTCAACCTCGGCGACATTTTCGGCAAGATGATGGGCGGGCGCACGAAGCCGCGGCGCGTCACCGTCAAGGACAGCTATCCGCTGCTCATTGCCGAAGAGAGCGACAAGCTCATCGACCACGACCAGATCACGAGCGAGGCGATCCGCGCGGTCGAGAACAACGGCATCGTGTTTCTCGACGAGATCGACAAGATCTGCTCGCGCGGCGAGACGGGGCGCTCGGGCGCGGAAGTCTCGCGCGAAGGCGTGCAGCGCGATCTGCTGCCGCTGATCGAGGGGACGAGCGTCTCCACGAAGTACGGGCCGGTGAAGACGGACCACGTGCTGTTCATCGCATCGGGTGCGTTCCATGTGGCGAAGCCTGCGGACCTGCTTCCCGAGTTGCAGGGGCGGCTGCCGATCCGCGTCGAGCTGAAGGCGCTGTCACGCGAGGACTTCCGCCGCATCCTGACGGAGCCGGAGGCGAGCCTGATCAAGCAGTACGTTGCGCTGATGGCGACGGAGGGCCTCAATCTGGTGTTCACCGAAGATGCGATCGACGCGCTTGCGGATGCGGCCGTGCTCGTCAACTCGACGGTCGAAAACATCGGTGCGCGGCGCCTGCAGACCGTGATGGAGCGCGTGCTCGACGAGATCTCGTTCGATGCCTCCGACCGCAACGGCGAGACGTCGACCATCGATGCGGCGTATGTGAACGCCCGCGTGGGCGAGCTTGCGAAGAACACCGATCTTTCGAAGTTCATCCTGTAGCGGCGGGCAGCCGGGCTGATTTCTCGACCCTCTCGGGGAAATTTTCCCGCGCGCCCTGCAATGCGCCGCGCGTACCGTGCCGAATGTTCTTGCGGGCCGTGCTCGGGCGGATCAATACTGACGATATAACAAAACATAATTCGGAGGGGCGCCCATGCTTCGACTCGCGACGGCTCGGCTCGCGCGTGGCATTGCCGGTGCCGGGATCGCTCTCTCGCTGGCGCTCGCCCTCGGCGCAACCGCGCCCTTCGCCGACGAGGACACCCCGAAGCTCACGTCGTCTCTCACGCTCAAGGGGCACACGGCCGACGTCTGGTCGGCAACCTTCAGCCGCGACGGCAGTCGCATTCTGACGGCCTCCGCCGACCGCACGGCGCGGGTGTGGGATGCCAAGACAGGCGACCTCCAGCTCACGCTCTCCGGCCACGAGGAGGGCGTGCGGCATGCAGCGTTCAACGCGGATGCAGGCCTCATCGTCACCGCCTCACGCGATCTGACGGCGCGTCTCTGGGACGCCGGGACGGGCAAGGAAATCGCGGTGCTCGGCGGACACGAGCAAATGCTCGAACAGGCCGAGTTCAGCCCCGACGGAACGCGCGTCGTCACGGTGCCGCACGCCAACACGGGCAAGCTCTGGGACGGGAAGACCGGCCAGCACATCGCCGATCTCGCGGGCCACGAGGGCTACATGACGTCGGCCGTGTTCAGCCCCGACTCGAAGCTGCTCGTCACCGCATCGGCCGACAAGACGGCGCGGATCTGGGACGCCGCGACGGGCAAGCCCATCCTGACGCTCAACGGGCACACGAGCCTCGTGAGCTCGGCGGCCTTCAGCAGCGACGGAGCCCGCATCTTCACCACGTCCTCCGACAAAACGGGGCGCATCTGGGACACCAAGACAGGCGAGGAGATCCGTGCGTTCACCGGCGGACACACGCGCGCCGTGCTGCGCGGCGCGTTCAGCCCCGACAATCGCCGCGTGATCACCGGCGGCGCCGACCGCATCGCCAACGTCTGGGACGTGGAAACGGGCGAGAAGCTCGTGACGCTCGACGGCAAGCATCGGCGCAATCTCTCCACAGCCCTGTTCAGCGCGGATGGAAAGCTCGTTCTCATCTCCTGCCATGACAGCAACGCGCGGCTGTGGGACAGCGCAACGGGCGCGCCGGTTGCCTGGCTCGCGGAGCACGGAAAGGCCGTCGAGGCGGCAGAGTTCAGCCCAGACGGACGGCAGGTGATCACGGCCTCGTTCGACGGCACCGCCAAGGTGTGGGATCTCCCCCTCGGTACGACGAACGCAGAGAAATGATCGTCTTCTTCTGGCGCTCGGCGCAGGGACGCGGCTAAACTGGCGCATCTTGCGGATGCCTCGTTCCGCTCTCGCGCTGGACCGTCTCATGAAATCGCTCATCGTCATCGCCATCGGCGGCATCGCCGGCCTGATCATCGGCTGGGTCGTGACGGCTGCCGCTGTCATCCTCTTCGGCGAACGCTTCGGGCTTTCGAACTTCGAAGGCCAGCGCGACGTCATGGCGGCCTTCGGTTACGGGCCGGCCGGCGGGCTGGTCGGCCTCGTCATCGGCGTTTGGATCGGACGGCGGCTCGGGCGGTCCTGAGCGGTCCGCTATTCGCTCGCGCCGGCCGCGGTGCGCCGACAGCCCGCACGATGGCGCACTTCATCACCTTCTGCGACCGGAGCACCGCAGGCCCGGCACATCACGTGCGAGCCAGGTGTTACGCCGTGCTCGAGCGCGACGCGCTCATCGAACACGAAGCACTCGCCCTGCCACAGGCTTTCCTCGGGCGGCACGGTTTCGAGATATTTGAGAATGCCGCCTTCGAGGTGATAGACCTCGGGAAAGCCCTGCGACAGCAGATAGGCGGACGCTTTTTCGCAGCGAATGCCGCCCGTGCAGAACATCGCGATGCGCGGGTGCTTCTCGGGATCGAGGTTGGCGGCGACGAAATCCGGAAACTCGCCGAAGGTGCGCGTCTCGGGATCGACCGCATCCTTGAACGTGCCGATGGCGACCTCGTAGGCGTTGCGCGTGTCGAGGACGAGCACGTCGGGATCGGCGATGAGCGCATTCCAATCCTGCGGCTTCACGTAGGTTCCGACCTGTTTCGTCGGGTCCGCCTCTGGCCTGCGCAGGGTGACGATCTCGCGCTTGAGCCGCACCTTGAGGCGCCCGAACGGCGGCTCGTCGACGTAGGATTCCTTGCTCACGAGATCGGCGAAGCGGGGATCGCCCCGCATGTGCGCGAGCAGGCGGCGAATGCCGCCGTCAGGCCCCGCAACGGTGCCGTTGATGCCTTCGGGCGCGACGAGGATCGTGCCCTTGATGCCTTCGGCACGCGCGACGTCCAAGAGCTGGTCGCGCAGCGCGGCCGGATCGGAGATCGCGACGAACTTATAGAAGGCTGTGACGGTGACGGACATGGTCCGCGTGGCTTACGCCATTCCCGCAAGGCTGTCGACGGCGCGCTTCATCGCCTCGAAGACGCCGGGCTCCGTCATCGCATGTCCGGCGGACGGCACGATTTCGAGCCGTGCCGACGGCCAGCGCTTGGCGAGCTCGTAGGCCGCGCGCGGCGGGCAGAGCAGGTCATAGCGGCCTTGGACGATCACGCCGGGAATTCCCGCGAGCCGACCCGCATCGTTCAAAAGCTGATCGGGTGCCAGGAAGAAATGATTGGCGATGTAGTGCGCCTCCATGATCGGAGTGGGCGGCACGCGCCCGCCCTCCGGCATATCCTCCGCGAGCACGATGTCGCCCGGCGCGAATTCCGACATGATGCGCTCGAAGCGATTCCAGCGGTGCGCGGCAGGATCGCGCACGCTCGCGTCTTCGCTGGTGAGGCGCGCGACGTACGCCGCAATCGGATCGGTCCGCTCGGCTTCGGGCAACGCCGCGACGAAGCTCGCGTAGAGATCGGGGCGCAGCTCGGCAGGGCCACGGCGGAACGCCCAGTCCACCTCCGCGTCCGTGCCGAGGAACACCGCGCGCAGGACGAGGGCCGACACGCGCTCAGGATAGGCTTCAGCATAGGCGAGCGCGAGTGTCGAGCCCCACGACCCGCCGACGATGAGCATCTTCTCGAAGCCCATGTGCATGCGGATACGCTCGATGTCGGCCACGAGATGCTGCGTGGTGTTGGCGCGCGTTTCCAGATACGGATGGCTGCGGCCCGCGCCGCGCTGATCGAACAGGACTGCATGGAAACGGTCGCCGTCAAACAGGCGCCGATGCGCGTGCTGCGCACCGCTGCCCGGCCCGCCATGCAGGAAAAGCGCCGGGATGCCCCCTTTCGTGCCCACTTCCTCCACGTAGATCCAATGCCCGTCTCCGACGTCCAGCATGATGGCGTCGAACGGGCGCGGCGGCTCGGGCGGTGAAGTGGAGGTCATGGATCAGGGAGGTCTCCGGGGACGGTTCGCAGCACGCAACGGCAGCCGCACGCGATCAAGTGTTACGACAGCGGCGGCGCGGATGGAACGGCCGCTTGCTTATCAGCGTTATGTGTCGATCCAGCAGAGGTCGTGCACACATGCTTATCAAGTATGGGTTCGGTATCGCAATCACGGTTCCCCAACCCACGCCGCTCATCACGCTTCTCGACGTACGTTCGCATCGGCGCCCCGACATCCTGGAAGAAAGCGCGTTCGTCACCACGCCGGACGTTCCCGTTTCGATGTACTGCGACCAGTTCGGCAACGTGTGCAGGCGCATGACGGCGCCGGCAGGCGAGTTCGCCATCACCATGGGCGGCACCATCCAGGATACCGGCGTTCCCGATCTCGTGGACCGTACGCTTTGCGAAGTTCCGGTGACCGATCTCCCCGACGACGTTCTGGTCTATCTGCTCGGCAGCCGCTACTGCGAAACCGACCACATCAGCGAAATCGCCTGGGCGCACTTCGGCACCATGACGCCAGGATGGGCGCGCGTGGAAGCCATCGTCGACTTCGTTCACCGGCACATCATGTTCGGCTATCGCCACGCCCGCGATACGCGCACCGCGGCCGAAGCGTACCAAGAGCGCGTCGGCGTGTGCCGCGATTTTGCGCATCTCACGATCGCTCTCTGCCGTGCGCTCAACATTCCGGCGCGCTACGTCAACGGCTATCTCGGCGACATCGGCGTGCCGAAAGATCCGGCACCGATGGATTTCAGCGCGTGGTGCGAGGTGTATCTCGGCGGCCGCTGGTGCGCCTTCGATGCGCGCCACAACAGGCCGCGCATCGGGCGCATCCCCGTCGCCTACGGCCGCGACGCCACCGACGTGCCGCTGATCCATAGCTTCGGGCAGCATCAGCTCACGTCGTTCAAGGTGTGGACCGACGAGGTAACGGCGCCGATCACAGGGCAGGTCGCAGCGTAAATCGCGCGCGTTACGAGGACGCGTTGCGCAGCGACGCGACGGCCTGACGGACGGTGTCCGCGAACGCTCTCGCGCCGAAGCAGCGAAACGTGAAGAGTTCGCCCGTGTCGGTGCGCACATCGATGATCCGCGTCACCCACCCGAAACGATCCGTAACGTCGACGACACGCTCCAGAGAAACCCCAGCCGACGTGTCGCGGTCGTGGGCGGCCGCGTTCATGCTGTTGGGTGAAAAATACAGCGTATCGCGCGTCAGCGCCACGGTGCCGCCGACCCAAAGGCCGCCCATCTTCCGACGCAACCAATCGACGGAATTGTCACTGCCCAAAGGGAACAGCCTTCGCGCGCCCGCGCTCATGCCCGCGTCGGGATGGAAGAGGTTGGCGTATTTCCAGGTGATGACGTCGGACGGCGCGGTCATGGGGCCCTCACGGGTTCTGGCGGATCGGATCGCCGAATACGCGACCCGATCCAACCCTGAAAGCCCGTGGGCGGCTGTTCCCGCCGTTACACGTCCAGGTTGGCGACGGTGAGCGCGTTGTCCTGGATGAACTCACG
>DAOMQQ010000054.1:6527-14237 GCA_035445405.1 Hyphomicrobium sp. | reverse complement strand
TGACCGGGCTCGAGAACGCGAGCGATCTCGAAGCCTTTCTGAGGGCGCCGGGGCAGACGCTCGCAGCCCCGCAGACGCTTGCCGATCTCGGCGCCGCTGCGGGCGCGCGCATCAAGACGGATCAGGGGGCACTGCTTCCGCCTGCCGTAGCGCAGGATACGGTTGCGCCGGGCCTTCTCGTCGTCGACATCGGCGTCGCGCAAAGCCTGCTCGCGCGGCCGCGCCAGATCAGCCGGCTGGTGGCGGCGTCCGACGCGGCGCTCGACCCGGACGCGCTCGCGGCCGTCGCGGGGGATGCGTTGCGCATCGAAATGCCGGAGGAGACGGGCGATCTCGCGCGGCTGACGGACAGCTTCCATCTCAATCTCACGGCATTCGGGCTGCTGGCGTTCATCGTCGGGCTGTTCATCGTGCATGCGTCGATCGGACTTGCGTTCGAGCAGCGGCTCGGAACGGTGCGGACGCTGCGCGCGTGCGGCGTGTCCCTCAAGACGCTGATCGCGACGCTGATGACGGAGGTGGTCGCGATCGCGCTCGTCGCGGGTGCCATCGGTATGGTGTGCGGCTATGCGATTGCGGCGGTGCTGCTGCCGGACGTGGCGTCGAGCCTGCGCGGGGTCTACGGCGCCGACGTGGGGCGCACGCTTGTGCTCGAGCCGCGCTGGTGGGTGTCCGGGCTCGGCATGGCTGTTGCAGGCGCGCTGGTGGCGTCCGTGGCGAGCTTGACGAAGGTTGCGCGGATGCCTGTGGTTGCGCTGGGGCGGCCGCTCGCATGGCGCGAGGCGCACGAGGCGATGCTTCGGCGGCAGGGTGCGGTTGCGCTCCTGAGCCTCGTGGGTGCGCTGGGTGCGTTCGTGTTCGGCCATGGGCTCGTTGCCGGGTTCGTCGTGATTGCGGGCGTGCTGCTGGGGGCGGCGCTGCTTCTGCCGCTCGGCCTCGCTGCGCTGCTTCGCCTTGGCGAAGGACTGTCGGAGGGCGCGCTCGCGCGCTGGTTCTGGGCGGATACGCGCCGCCAGCTCTCGGGGCTTTCGCTGGCGCTGATGGCGCTTCTGCTCGCGCTTGCGGCGAACATCGGCGTCGGGACGATGGTAGAGGGGTTCCGCAAGACGTTTACGGGCTGGCTCGACGAGCGGCTCAATTCCGAAATTTACTTCACGGCGACGGACGCCGCGGCGGGGCGGCGTGTCGCCTCCTGGCTCGAGGCGCAACCGGATGTGACGGCTGTCCTGCCCGTGTGGCGCACGGAAACGCGGATCGGCACATGGCCCGTCGACATCTACGGGCTTCGCGATCACGCGACGTACCGCGATCATTTTTCGCTTCTGGCAGAAAGCGCGGATGCGTGGGATCGCGTGCATGACGGCGCCGGTGCGCTCGTGAGCGAGCAGCTTGCGCAACGCCTGTCGCTCGGCGTCGGCGGAGAGATCGAAATCCCGACAGAGGCCGGGGCGTGGACCGTTCCCGTCGTCGGCGTGTTTGCCGATTACGGCAATCCGAAGGGCCAGGTCCGCGTCGATGTCGATCGTCTCGTGCGGCACTGGCCGGATGCGCGGCGCACGCACTATAGCGTGCGCACTGCGCCCGAGGCGGCGACCGATCTGATCGCGCGGATGCGCACGGAGTTCGGTGACGCGTTGGCGCAGGTGTCCGACCAGGCTGCGCTCAAGTCGATGTCGCTTCGCATCTTCGAGCGCACCTTCACGGTGACGAGCGCCCTCAATACGCTGACGCTCATCGTGTCGGGCATCGCGCTCTTCGCAAGTCTCCTCACGCTCGCCGACATGCGGGTTGCGCAGCTTGCGCCCGTGTGGGCACTCGGGGTGCCGCGGCGGCGGCTCGCCGATCTCGAGGTGGGCAAGGTGCTGGTGCTGGCGGCGATGACGGCAACGCTCGCGGTTCCGCTCGGACTGCTGCTCGCATGGTGCCTCGTTGCGATCGTCAACGTGCAGGCGTTCGGCTGGAGGCTGCCGTTCCATGTGTTTCCGCTGCAGTGGGCCACCGTTCTCCTGCTTGCGCTGGTGACGGCGTTCGTCGCTGCGATGTTGCCGGTGCTGCGCCTCGCGCGCACGGCGCCCGCCGATCTTCTCAAGGTGTTCGCCAATGAGCGTTAGGATTTTTTGCGATCTCGTTGGATCGTGGGGGTGTTCCCCTCCCGCGTCATGGCGGAGCCATGCTCCGCATGGCCTTGGGGAGGGGTTAGGGGTGGGGGGAATCCCGACAGCAGATGGTCTGCAATCCCCCCTTCCTAACCTCCCCCACAAGGGGGGAGGGACTCGCGCAGTGATTGGTGCGCTTGCAGTGCTCGTTCTGGGAGGCGGCGCGTGGGCTGCAGGCGGCGGCGGTTTTGCGGGCCTGGGGGAGGAGGCCGCGGGCTTTGCGGAGGTCGTGCGGGGGCGGACGTTCTCGTTTCCCGCCGATCTCGGCGCGCATCCCGACTATCGCATCGAGTGGTGGTATGTGACGGCCAACCTCAAGGATGCGGCCGGCGAGGATTACGGCGTGCAGTGGACGCTCTTCCGGCAGGCGCTGGAGCCGGGACCGCAACGGGAGGGATGGGCCAGCCAGCACGTATGGATGGGGCACGCGGCGGTGACGAGCCGCGAGACGCACCGCTTCGCCGAGGCCGTGGCACGCGGGGGCATCGGTCAGGCCGGCGTCACCGCAGAACCGTTTGCGGCGTGGATCGACGATTGGTCGTTTGTGAGCGACGAGGCTTCGGGCGATGTCCTCGGCTCGAGCGCGCTGACCGCGACGGGCAAGGATTTCTCCTACGCGCTGACGCTCGAGAGCGCGCGGGCGATGGTGCTGCAGGGTGACGGCGGATACAGCGTGAAGTCCGATCACGGGCAGGCGTCCTTCTACTACAGCCAGCCGTTCTTCACCGTGGATGGCACCCTGACCATCGACGGGCGCGCGATCGAGGTCACGGGGCGTGCGTGGATGGATCGCGAGTGGAGCAGCCAGCCGCTCGCTCCCGGGCAGAAGGGTTGGGACTGGTTTTCTCTGCATCTGCCGGACGGAGAGAAGCTGATGCTGTTCCAGCTTCGAAGCGACACCGATGCCCCCTTCTACGCAGGCACGTGGATCGGCGCCGATGGGGCTGCCACGCCGCTCGCGCGTGACGACATCGCGCTCGAGCCGGTTGGAACGCATCGGGTGGCGGGGCGGCGCGTGCCGGTGGAATGGTCGGTCGAGATCAAGAGCCGGGGCTTGCGCATAGCGACCACGCCGCTCAATCCGGAAAGCTGGATGGGAACGAGCTTCGCCTATTGGGAAGGCCCGGTGCGCTTCACGGGCACGCACACAGGCGAAGGGTATCTCGAGATGACAGGGTATTGAGGCCGTGACGCGAGATGCGTTGCTTCCCTTGTCATCCCGGCCAAGTCGAACCCGGCCTTGAGCCGTGGGAAACGTATTTCGTCTTCGACGAGTCTTGCGCTGGGTCCCGGATAAGACTTCGCCTTTCCGGGATGACAGCATTCACCGATGACCCGTGTCGGGATCAGCGCGTTTGCTGTCCCGTCGCACGCTGGGCGGTGGCGGTCGTGACCTCCACCTTGTCGCCCTCGCGCAGCAAGGCGTTGGGAGCCAGGATCACGCGGTCCTGCTCCGTCAGGCCGGCGACGATCTCGACCCGCTCGCCGAAATCGCGGCCCACGGTGACGGGACGGAATGCGACGGTGCCTTTGTCGCTGACGACGGTCACTTTCTGGCGGCCGTTGCGCGTGACGAGCGTGTTGGTCGGCACGCTGACGGGCATCCGGTCGCGCGCGACGTCGAGACTGACGAGGCCCGTGAGGCCGGCGGGGATGCGCTTCTCCGGGTTGGCCATCATGAGCTCGGCGCGCATCGTGGAGGAGGCTTGGTCGATCAGGCCCGCACTGCGAACGATCTTCGCTTCGAACGTCTCGCCGGGCAGCTCCGCAAAGGTGACGCGCGCCGCGCCACCGGGGCGAACCTTCAGCGCCGCCGTCTGCGGAATGTCGATTTCGATGCGCAACTCGTCGAGGCGCGCGATGCGGAACAGCGGACCGCCGGATTGGGCGTCGCTCGTGGTGATGCGGTCGCCGCGTTCGACTGCCCGGGCGACGACGGTACCGGCGAAGGGTGCGCGGAGCGTGAGGAAGCCCTGGATCTCTTCGAGGCGGCGCACCTCGGCCTCGGCGGCGGCGAGATCGGCCTCCGACACACGCTCGGTCGCGATGCGCTCGTCGCGAGTCTGCTCGGAGAGGTGTCCTTGCGTGACGAGCGTTTCCGCGCGCCGTGCGTTGACGCGCGCGAAATCGAGGCGCGCGCGCGCCTGCTGAACCGCGGCGCGGGCACGCGCCAGCTCCTGCGTCACTTCGGGAGCGTCGATCACGAGCAGCACGTCGCCCTCGGCCACCCTGTCGCCGATGTCGACGTTGCGTTTCTGGACGATGCCACTCGCTCGCGCGCCGACGACGGCCTGCTCGGCGGGGGCCGTGCGGCCGGTCAGCGTGATGGTTCCCGCATCGCGCAGGAGCTCGGGGTTCACGACGCGGACGCTCGGCGCCGGGTTCGCGGCTTTGGCGAGGGCGGCCGGCGACTGCGATGCCGTTTCGGTGTAGGCGAGCTTGCAGCTCGCGACGAGGAACACGCCGGCGACGGCTGCGATGGAGAGCAGTCCGGAAGAGGTGACCAGGGCTAGTCGGGATAGTCTCATGGCTTTTTCTCTCATCCGCTCGTGGCCAGCTCGTGGCCGCGCTCTTCGGCTCCTGCGGTTGCGATATCGTCTCTTCTGGGGCGTGCGCGCGCGAGCAGCGCAAACAGGAACGGCACGAACGAGAGCGTCGCGCAGGTCCCGAGCAACAGTCCGCCGATGACGGCGCGGCCGAGCGGGGCGTTCTGCTCGCCGCCTTCGCCCGCGCCGAGCGCCATGGGCAGCACGCCTGCGATCATGGCGATGGCCGTCATCATGACGGGGCGGAGGCGCGTTTGGGTGGCGTCCTTGGCGGACGCAAGCGGCGTCATGCCCTTGGCGAGGTTGTCGCGGGCGAAGCTCGTGACGAGGACCGAGTTCGCGGTCGAGACGCCGATGACCATGATGAGGCCGGTGAGGGCTGGGACCGAGAGCGGCGTCGCCGTGACGTCGAGGGCGATGAGGGCGCCGGTGATGGCGACCGGAAGCCCGCTCATGGCGATGAAGGGCAGCAGCCACGATTGGAAGTTGACGACCATCACGAGGTAGACCAGCACCGCCGCCAGCACGAGGCCGCCGGCCATCTCGGCGTAGGCTTGCGTCATGGAGCGCGCCTGCCCCGCGACCTCGATGCGATTGCCGGGCTTCAAGCGCTGCTGGATATCGCCGATGACGGCGTCCACCTCGCCATAGACGCCACCGAGATCGCGGCCCTCGACGTTGGCGAGCACGGTGAGGGTCGGCATGAGCGTGGTGCGGTCGATGTTCGCAGGGACGTGGCGCACCTGCAGGCTCGCGACCGTGCGCAGCGGCACCGTGCGTCCGCTCGCGGCCGAGCGAACGGGCGTGTTCATGAGCTGCTCGATGTCGACGAGATGCGACGGCGGCGCCACGATCTGCACGGTGTAGGCGGCGCCTTGGATGGGATCGCTCCAGAAGCTCGGCGCAACGGTGCCCGCCGTGCCGAGCGTCGAGAGAATGGCCGAGGAGGCGTCCTGCGGCGTGATGCCGATCTGCAGTGCGCGAACGCGGTCGATCTCGATGTAGTAGCTCGGCAGGTTGGGAACCTGGCGCAGCGCGACGTCGACGGCCCCCGGGATGGTGCGGATGCGCTCCTGAAGCTCCCGGGCGGCTTCGGCATTGCCGAGCCGGTCGCGGCCGATGAAGCGGACTTCGATGGCGGTCTGCGCGGATCCGGCGAGCGTTTGCGCCGTGGCGTCCGCGGGGCGGAAATACACGGTGAGGTTCGGGAAGCGCTCCCGCAGCATGGCGCGGATGGCGGATGCGTGCGCGGCGGTGGATGTGCGTTCCTGCGCGAGCTGGATCAGGATCTCGCCGTCGAACGAGCCAATGACGCCGCTCTCGATCCAGCCGAGGTTGATCGGCTCGGGCGGGCCGATGTTCTCGGCGATGAAGCCGATCTCGCGGGCGGGGACGACTTCGCGGATGGCGCGTTGAACGTCGGCGAACTTGCGCGCCGTCTCCTCGACACGCAGGCCCGGGTCGGCGCGGACATAGAGGCGGATCATGCCGGCGTCGGTCTCGGGGAAGAACTCGCTGCCGAGGCGCGTCGCCGTCCAGGCGCCGACGGCGACGATCGCGGCGAGCACCACGAACGGCAACGCCTTGCGACGCGTGAGGGCGTGGACAAGGGCCGCCGCACGCTCCGCGAGGTGCGTGACGGCGCGTTCCAGGATCGCATGCCAGCGCGGACCCATGTGCTTGCCGGGCGCGCCGGTGTGCGGCTTCAACAGCATCATCGCGAGCGAGGGCACGAGGGTGCGGGAGAGCAGGTAGGATGCCATCAGCGCGAAGATGACGGAGAGCGCAAGCGGCTTGAAGACGAAGGCGGCCGTGCCCGTGAGAAGGAACAGCGGCGAGAAGACGATGCAGATCGCCGTCGTGGAGACGAACTCCGGGAAAGCGACCTCGCTTGCGCTCTTCAGCACGGCCTCGCGCAAGGGCATGCCGCTTTCCAGATTGCGGTTGATGTTCTCGATCTCGACCAGCGCGTTGTCGACCAGGATGCCGATGGCGAGCATGAGCCCGCTCAGCGTCATGATGTTGAACGTCTCGCCCGCGAACGCGAGCCCGGTGACGGAGGCGAGGAGCGCGAGGGGAATGGAGGTCAGCACGATAAAGGACGAGCGCCAGCTTCCGACGAAGACGAGCACGACGAACGCGACCAGCAGCGCCACGATGATCGCCTTGCCGACCACGGCGTTGAGCGCATTCTCCACGAACACCGACTGGTCGAAGATCGGGGCGATGGTGACGCCGTCGGGGGCCGCGGCGCGGAGCTCGGGCATCCGCCGGTGGATCTCGCGGATGATTTCCACGGTCGAGGCGTCGCCGAGCTTCAGGATGGAGACGAGAACGGCGTTCTGGCCGTCGAGGCGGGCGATGTTGCTCTGGACGGCCTGGCCGTCGCGCACGCTCGCGACATCGGAAATCTTGATGCTGCGGCCTTCCACGGATCGAAGCGGCAGATCGGCGAAGGTCTCGATCGTCTCGGGGCTGGCGTTGGTGGTGATGAGAATTTCGCGCGTGCCGGTGCGGAGCGCGCCCGACGGCAGCGTGAGGTTCTGAGAGGCGATGGCGGCGGCGACGTCGCTGGCCGAGAGGCCGTAGGCCTGCAGCTTGTCGGGATCGAGGTCGATCATCACCTGGCGCGGGGCGCCGCCGTAAGGCAGCGACAGGCGCAGGCCGCGGATGGACTGGATCTGTGCGCGGAGTTGGAGCCGGGCGTAATCGAACAGCGCGCCGTCGTTCAGGGTGTCGGAGGCGAGCACGAGCTGCAGCACCGGCACGGACGAGGGAACATAGGGAATGATCAACGGCGGGGTGGTGCCGGGCGGCATCCGCCGCAGGATGGTCTGGCTGACGGACGTGACCTGGGCGAAGGCGTTGGTGACGTTGGTGCCGGGCTGGAAGGCGACGCGCACGATGGCGACGCCGTTCAACGTCTCCGAGCGCAGCTCCCGGATGTTGTCGACGTTGTTCATGATGGCGAGCTCGCTGAACGAGGTCACCTTGCTCGCCATCTCGGG
>DAOMQQ010000054.1:0-6427 GCA_035445405.1 Hyphomicrobium sp. | reverse complement strand
GTGATCGATCAGGGATATACCGAATTTCGATGACAGGCGAGCGGACCTGGGGTCGCGCTCAGGACATCACCTTAGGGTGCCTGTTCAGGGTGCCTGTCAGGCACGGCGGGCTTTCGCCAGGGGCCGTGACCCGCTGGGACGTGTTTTTCGGCGGCGTTTGAGCGTTGATCAGTCGGCTGCGGGCCGGATTGCGAAACGGATCGTATCGGCGGGGACGCCGTAGACCTGGACGGAAACCGGGCCGGAGGCGATTTCGAAGCGCACGCTCTTCCTCAGCTCATCGCAATGGGGCGAGCCAGTGTGGGCGGTCGCTTCGAGCGCCTTTCCGTTCTGGACGACGTCGAGCCATCCGCTTTTCGAGATCGCGACCTGATAGTGGCCTTCGGCGATGTCCTCGAAGTGG
Source organism: Hyphomicrobium sp. (assembly GCA_035445405.1). Classification (GTDB taxonomy): domain Bacteria; phylum Pseudomonadota; class Alphaproteobacteria; order Rhizobiales; family Hyphomicrobiaceae; genus Hyphomicrobium_C. The sequence goes on along the minus strand of DAOMQQ010000054.1, from coordinate 6,024 downwards.
ACGACGCCCGCGAAGCGCTCGGCATCGTCGGGTTTCGGGGTGCTCGTGGGGGGCGCCGCCAACTCGACGCTGGCGGCCGGGCGCAGCTTCAGGCTAACGGCTTTGTCGCTCGGAGGCGTTGCGAATTTGTCGCCCGATTTCAGCGGGAGAGCGTCATCCGCGCGGAACCATGCGCGCTCGGTTTCGAGCGGCCAGACGAATTCGGTGCAGGCGCTTTCCTTCTTCGGAGCGGCGCCGTGATTGTGCTCTTGCGCGCTCGCGGCCGGAGCGAGCGCACCCGCCATCACCGCGCCTGCCGCTGCGAGCAGAAGACAATATCGGGCCATGCGCGCTCACTCCTTGGTGTTCGTTCTATCCGTCGACGCCGACCATCACGTCCGAGGCCTTGACGACGGCAGAGGCCGCCATGCCTTTTTCGAGCTTCAGGTCGTCGACCGCCTCGTTGGTGATCGAGGCGGTGATGGTGGTGCCGCCGAGGTCGATTTTGACATGTGCCGTGGTGGCACCCTTGACGATTTCGACGATCTTCCCCTGGAGGACGTTTCGCGCGCTGAGCTTCATGGTGGGCTCCTTCCGCCTAGCGTTTGATATTTCTAAATATATAACGCCAGGCGAATTTGAAAGAGCAGTGTCAGAACTTGACGCGAGCGTTGGCGAAGAACTGGCGTCCGGCTTCGGGGAAGCCTTCCACGAGCTCATAGTTGTCGTCGAACAGGTTCGTGACGCCGATCGCAGCCGATGCGTTGTCGTTGAACCGGTATTCGGCCTGCACGTTCGCCAAAGCGTAGCTTCCCGTTTCGATGAAGGTGCGCGTGCGTCCGCTCGCCACGATGCTGTTGCGGTCGCTGGCGAGGGCCAGGCTCGGCGTGATGGTGAGGTTCGGCAACACATCCCAGGCGAGGTAGAGGAAGGCCTCGTGGTCGGGCGTTCCCTCGGGCCTTGTGCCGGGCGTGATGTAGTCGTAGCTGCGGTGGAGGTAAGTGTAGTTGCCGCCAACACGCAGGCCGGGTGCGAGGTCCCAGTCGACCGAGACTTCGAAGCCGTAGTGCTCACCGGTCACGTTCTGGTTCTGGGAGAGGATGGCACCGTCGGAGGGACGGATGATGTAGGCCGATTGGATCGAGTCCTGGAGATCCGAGTAGAAGACGGCGCCCGACACCCGGGCCTGATTGAAGAACGTCTCCGTGGCGCCGATCTCGTAGTTGGTCGACCGCTCCGGCGCGAGATCCGGGTTCGGGACCGCGAAGCCGAACCGCTCGCTGTAACGCTCGAACACTGTAGCGAAGCGCGTGCGGCTCGAGATGGTGGCATGTGCGCTGCCCGTATCCGAGAAGCGGTAGATGGCGCCGCCCTGATAGCTCCAGGCATCGGCCGTCGTCGTTTGCCGATTGACGAAGGCGCCGTTGCGGAAATCGTTGGCTTCCTTGACGTCGAGATAATCGTAGCTCAGGCCCGCGATGATATCGAGATTACGGGCTGCGTGGAACGTGTTCTCGATGGCGAACGACCAAGTATCCTCGACGTTGCCGTGCCACGGCTCCGTGAAGGTTCCCGGGTTGTCGGGAGCCTGAATGTTGCGCTCGCTATGGTCGTCGCGACGGTAGTGGATTGCGCCCTTGAGTGTGTTCATGGGGATGAGCTCGGTACCCATCTCGACGAAGCCGCCGTAAGCGAAGTCGTCGTAGTCGCTATGGAAGGTCGGGTTGATCGCGCGCATCGAGGAATAGGTCGCGTCGTCGAACGAGCTCAGGCGGTTCTCGAACGTGTTGTAATACACGTTGGTCTTGACGTAGGACGCGCTGCCGAGCTGGGTTTTCGAAAGCCAGGAGAGGCTCTGGATGTCCCACCACGGCCACTGCCAGTAGCGCTGCGTCTGCAGCTGTTCCTTGGCGACGTGCAGCGCGGCGTTCTTGCGGCCACTCTGGGTCGTGTAGTTGATGCTGTATTCGTCCGTCGCGTTCGGTGTGATGCCGATCTTGGCGTTGATGCGCCAATCGCGGAAATCCGAGTTCTCGCGGATGCCGCCGTTCTCGTAAGGGAACGTGAGGTCGAAAGGCGTCGACTGGCGCGGACGGAAGTCGTCCGAAAGATTGAAGTGATCCTGATCGACGATGGTGCCGCTGATCTGGGCGTAATAGCCCTTCTGGCGCGTGCCCGCGTAGGCGTAGCTGCTCCACTGGTTCAGATCGTTGATATCGCCTGTGGTCACGATGCCGGCACGGCCTTCTGCCTCGAAAGCCTTGGTTGGCTTCCGGCTCACCATGTTGATGGCGCCGCCCATGCCGCCGGGGCCGTTCAGCACCGACACATACCCCTTCTGGATCTGGATCTCGGCAAGATCCGGCGTCAGGAAGCGGTTCATGTCGAGGCGGTTGTCGGCCGGCAGGTAGACGCGCACGCCGTCGATGGACAGCGGCACGCGGATGCGGTCGAAGCCGCGGACGTAGATGTCGCGCTCGTTGCGGCGGCCGCCCGTCGTGTGGGCAGAGACGCCCGGCGCGATGCTCACGGCTTCATCGAGCGACTGCTTGTTATAGGTCCACATCGCCTCGTTGGTGATGGTCGATCCGCCGACCATGTCGATCTGGCCAAGCGTGAAGGCGCCGACGGTGCCGGTGCTGCCGACACCGTCGCTCTCGAAGCCTTCGCCGTCGTCGAACACGACGCCGGGTGCGGCAGAGGGTGTGGAGGCGGTCGAACGCCGGGCTTTGCGGCGGATCGGCTCCGAAGGCGACTGCACCACGATGGGCGGAAGCGGGGTCGCTTCGTCGGCGGTGACGTCACCACCTGCGGTGGTGGCCGCAACGTTCTGGGCGAGCGCTGGTGAGGTGAGGGCCGTGCAGAGGCCGGCCGCGGCCATGGCCGCGAGCAATTTTTTGGACATTTGTCCCCCGTAATGAATGCGGCCCTTTTGGGGCCCTGTCCCCTTAATGCTATATTCATACGAATATAGCGCGGAGCAAGCGAAATTTTCCCATAGGACGATTGAAGGGTTCAATGGAAGTCGCGGCTCTTGATGGGGATGCCATCGTGCGGAGCCGGATGAAGCGTCGTTTCCGCTTCCGCGAGGCGCTCCGGCTCGCGCAGGAAGGCAAGCTCGCCCGAGAGATCGAAGAAACTTTCGGCGAGCACGTGAACGACGATGTCGGCGCGCTGTATACGGCCTTTCACGCCGAGAAAACGCGACGACATCACCGTGCGGCGGTTGGCGGCAAAGACCTTCGGCCAGACGATAATGTTGGCGATGCCGGCTTCGTCTTCGAGCGTCAGGAAGACGACTTTCTTGCCGCCCGGCATCTGACGCGTCAGCACGAGGCCCGCGACGGCGATGTGCCGGCCGTGAGGTGCGTGATCGCGCAATTCTTTGCTGGATATGACGCCGCGCCGATCGAGACGCGGACGAAAGAACGCGACGGGGTGCGCCTTGAGTGAAAGGCCGGTCGTCACGTAGTCCTCGGCGACGTGTTCGGAGAGTGGCATGGAGGGCAGCGCGACCTCCGGCTCCGCGAAGAGATCGTCGCTGACGTGTGGGGCGAAGAGCGGCAGGGGCGGGGCGTCAGGTGCCGACGGTGCGGTCTTGCGCGTGCCGATGCGCTCGCCCGAGAGACCGATGCTTTCGAGGCGTCGCGCCGACCAGAGACCGCTGCGGCGATCCCTGCCGAGGGAGCGCAACGCATCGGCGGCGGCAAGGCGCTCGACCGTGGTGCGGGGAAGGCCGGAGAGGGCGGCGAAGCGCTCGAGGCTCGCATAGCCGTTGCCGCGCGTGGCGACGATCCGGTTTGCTTCCGTCTCGCTCATGCCGTCGATCAGGCGGAGGCCGAGCCGCACGGCGAAGCGATGCGGGCCCACCGCCGCCGGTTCCAGCGTGCAGTCCCATTCGCTGAAGTTGACGTCGGGCGGGCGCACCTCGACCTTGTGATCGCGTGCGTCGCGCACGAGCTGGGCGGGCTGATAGAAGCCCATCGGCAGGCTGTTCAGGATGGCGGCGCAGAACACGTCCGGATAGTGGCACTTGATCCAAGCGGAGGCGTAGACGAGGAGTGCGAAGCTTGCGGCGTGGCTCTCGGGGAAGCCGTACTCGCCAAAGCCTTCGATCTGGCCGAAGCAGCTCTCGACGAATTTTGGATCGTAGCCGCGCGCGGTCATGCGCTGGATGAACTTGTTGCGATACTTATGGACGTTGCCGTTGTGGCGAAAGGTGGCCATGGCGCGGCGCAGCCCGTCGGCCTCGTCGGGCGTGAACTCGGCGGCGGTGATGGCGATCTGCATCGCCTGCTCCTGGAACAGCGGCACGCCGAGGGTGCGTTTCAGGACTTCTTTCAATTCGTTCGGATCGTGTGATGGACCCGGAGAGGGATAAACGATGGTCTTGGGGTCCTGTTCGCGCCGCTTCAGGTAGGGGTGCACCATGTTGCCCTGGATCGGGCCGGGACGGACGATCGCCACCTCGATGACGAGGTCGTAGAACTCCTTGGGCTTGAGACGCGGCAGCATCGACATCTGCGCGCGGCTCTCGACCTGGAACACGCCGACGGAGTCCGCCTGCTGGAGCATGGCGTAGACCTTCTTGCCGTCGGGCGTGTCATCGCCGGGGATGTTCGCGAGCGTGCAGTCCTTCTCGTAATGCGTGCGCAGCAGATCGAGGCCGCGCCTCAGGCAGCTCAGCATACCAAGGCCGAGCACATCGACCTTCATCAGGCGGAGCGTGTCGATGTCGTCCTTGTCCCATTCGATGAAGGTGCGTTCCTTCATGGCGGCGTTGGCGATGGGCACCGTCTCGTCGAGGCGCCGCTTGGTAAGGATGAAGCCGCCGACGTGCTGGGAGAGGTGGCGCGGAAAGCCCATCAGCTCGCGGGCGAGCGTGACAGCCTGACGGATCTGCGGGTTCGCCGGATCGAAGCCAGCCTCGCGGACGTGCTTGTCCGGGAGGCCGTCGGCGTGGCTGCCCCACACCGTCTTGGCGAGCGCTGCGGTGACGTCGGGCGTGAGGCCGAGCGCCTTGCCGACATCGCGGATGGCGCGCCGCGAGCGATAGTGGATGACGGTCGCGCAGATGGCGGCGTTCTCGCGGCCGTAGCGCTCGTAGATGTGCTGGATCACCTCTTCGCGCCGCTCGTGCTCGAAGTCGACGTCGATGTCGGGCGGCTCGCCGCGCCGTTCGGAGATGAAGCGCGAAAAGAGAAGATTGGTGGTGCTCGGATCGACCTCGGTGATGCCGAGGCAGAAGCAGACGGCGCTGTTGGCGGCCGAGCCGCGGCCCTGGCAGAGAATTTTCTGCTCGCGCGCGAACTTCACCACTTCGTAGACGGTCAGGAAGTAGCGCGCGTAGTCGAGCCTTTCGATGATCGCGAGTTCCTCGCGGATTTGCTTCTCGACCTTCCCTGGAATGTCATGCGCGTAGCGCCAGCGTGCGCCGGACCACGTCTCGTCCGCGAGATGCTGCTGGGCCGTCTTGCCGGGGGGCACAGGCTCGTCGGGATATTCGTTCTGGAGGTCGCCGAGCGAGAAATGACAGGTGTCCGCGATCTCGACGGTGCGCGCGATCGCATCGGGGAAGGCGGCGAAGAGGCGCGCGATCTCGGCGGGCGGCTTCAGATGGCGCTCGGCGTTGGCGGCGAGGCGGAAGCCGGCGTCGTGGATCGTGCACGTCTCGCGGATGCAGGTGAGCACATCGGCGAGCGGGCGGCGCTCGGGCACATGAAAGTGCACGTCGTTCGTCGCGACGAGGGGCGTGCCGGTGCGGCGCGCGAGATCGTCGAGCAGGCCGAGGCGGCGCGGCTCGTCGCCCCGATAACGGTGGGCACCTGCAAGGTAGCTGCGGCCGGGCGCGATGCGGGCCAGGCGTTCGAGGCGCCGGGTGAAGCTCGTGGTGAGACTGTCTGGCGGCACCGCGATCAGGATCTGACCGTCGGCCGCAGCAAGGACATCCTCGAACGTGATGTGGCATTGCGTGTGCTCGCCTTTTCCTGTCCTGCGTTTTCCGTCCGTCAGCAGGCGGCAGAGGCGGGCGTAGGCCTCGCGGTC